>CAYSHI010000151.1:0-18733 GCA_964430745.1 uncultured Acidobacteriota bacterium
ATGTTGGGCGTTCGAAAACCCATCACGCCCATCGTGTATGCGCTGATGTCACTCTGCCCGATGTCGTCACCCCAAATGATGACGACGTTGGGGCTGTCTTGCTGCTGCACCGGCGCCGCTGGCGACGTAGCGGTCCATGCCGTCGTCGTCATGCAGATCGCCAGGATGCATAGTGCGCGGCTTCTGTGTTGGCGCAACATTGCAGACCTCCTGACCACGGTACTTGTTCCGAATGAGCACATAGGCCCGGTCTTGGCCGCCCGCGTGGATGGCATCAACGATGGGTCAGCGCTCCATGCTCTAAATGCCCATGCTCTACTGCTTCTGCGGCGGTTTCTGGATCGTCAACTCGTTGACCACGTCGGCGACACCCGGCACGACCTTGGTGGCGTGCGTGGCGCTCGCCTTGTCGGCGGCCGACTCGACCCAGCCCATCAGGTAGACCTTCTGGTTCTGGACGACGATGTGAATCGGGTGCGGGCCCTCGTGCGCGCGGGTGCCACCGATGGCACGCTCGCCGGGCAGGAACTCGGAATACTTGTCGAGATACGTGCCGTAGATCGACTGGTAGGCGCGGGTCCGGATCTCCACGTCGGCGCGGTTATTGCCGAGGTAGAGCAAGTTGTTGATGCACTCGGTGACGCCGTCGACCTTGTTGACCTCGTCGCACGCGAAGGTCTTGAGGCGCTTGCGTGCCGCGTCGCCGGTGATTATCACTTCGCCACCGGCCGTGACGCTGATGTTGACCCAATCGAAGGCGCCGTAGTCGGGCATCGAGTACACGGCTTGGGTGACCGCGTCGCCCATCGCCCGGACCTTGTCGTGGTCGGCGTCCTGCTGGGCGAGTGCTGCGGGCGGGGTGGCGACGGCGATCACCAACGCCAGCAGGAACCCGATGCTGAGTGTGCGCTTGATCATGTGCTCTTCCTCCTTGTGCGGTTCAACCCTCGGGGTCGAACGTTCACTGCTATTGACCCCCGCTCGGCGGCTGGAAATTGGTGCCGAACATCTGGTTGGTCTGGTCGTAGTAGAACTTGATCACGTCCGTGAAAACGACCCGCCCGCCGTTGATGAAGTCGCCGAAGCCGACCCGGTCGGCGGGGTCGGCGGAGGTCTTCGCGGTGATCGACGGCAGCGGCCAGATGTCCTCGTCGACTGCGGCCATGCGCACCCGGATGTCGTCCTTGGTGACGTTGAACACCATGTAGTCGACCGCCAGCTCGAACGGTCCGTCGTAGGTCGAACGCACCTCTTGGACGATCTGCGGCTGCGTGTCGAAGTCATTGAAGACGTGGTAGCCGACCGCCATGCGCGGCTTGATCTCGCTCATCACTTTGCCGAACATCGCCGGCGAGGTGTGCACCTGGGTGGCCACGTTGAGGGCGTCGAGCACGCCGAAGTTCTGCTTGTTGACCATGATCGACGGCGGCGCGAAACACTCGTGGATAGCCAGGTCGCTGTCCTTGGTGTGCTCCATCCACCACTTGTTCGGGTAGGTATCGGAGCTGAACGAGAACTTCAGGTCATTCCACTCGAGAATGAAGCTGACGGATCCGTCGACCGCGTGGATCGCCGGAATGGTGCGGATGGTGACATCGTTCTCCTGGTAGACGATCGCGTTGACGCCGGTGTAGTCGAACTCGTTGACCTCGATCTCGAGGCCGAGCGTGTTGACGTTGCCCTTCCGGGACTCCATGTCCCAGGCGTACATCTCCTTCATGCGGTCGACCATGTACCTCGTGCCGGTCTCCGTCCGGGCGCCGCTCGGGCCCCAGATCCGCAGCTTGCGCTGGCGGTTGGAGATGACCCCACCGATCCACAGCGCATCGAGGTCACCGATGTGGTCGGCATGCAGGTGGCCGATGAAGAGCTTGTCGAGGTAGTCGTAGGGGATCTTCATGGCGGCGATGCGCTCGCTCGATCCCAACCCGATGTCGAAGATGAACTTGTCGCCGTTGCCGAGCTCGACGATCCAGCAGGCGGCGGCCTGCTTGGGGCGAGCGTTCGGCATGCCGGTGCCGCAGGCGATGATACGCATCTCGTCGGCGCCGATGTCCTCAGAGCCCGGGTAGTAAACGTCACGATCGGAGAGCGCCACCGTACTCGCCTGCTGGGCGTTCGCCGGCCGGTCGCCGACTTGACCGGCGAAATACGCCACCGCGGCCACGACCACGATCACGGCGACCGTGACGACCTTGGACCTCGTTGAGCGTTCCATGCTGTCTTGCCCTCCTGATCTCGCCCGCCTCCTATGTGCCGTCCGTCGACGAACCAAAGGCGCGCTGGGAAACCGATTCCACGCGAGAAGGGTAAGGCTGAGTTTCGTGCGGCTCAATCGGACCTTGAGACCCTGCTGTTGGACTTTGGTCTTAGGGTCGCTGGGGCACGAGGGTCGGGCGCGAAGCGCCTCTCGATTTCGCCGAACCTCGAGATCGACTTCATCGGCCGCGACGAAGCGTTGGTGTACGGGGTCAACTTCGGTGTCAGCTTTTGATTTCGGCGCGCTGAAGATGGAACATTGTCGGCATGATTGCCGACGCCCAGCCGATCGTCTTCGTCATCGACGATGACGACGCCGTCCGAAAGTCTGTCAGTCGCCTGATCCGGTCCGTCGGGCTCGAGGCCGAGACATTCGATGACGCCCGTGAGTTTCTCGGCCGAGCCCCGGCCGATGGCGCCTCGTGCATCGTGCTCGATATCCGCATGCCGGGGCTCAGCGGCCTCGATCTTCAAAACGAGCTCGTCGCCGCCGGCCACGCCGCGCCCATCATCTTCATCACCGGGCACGGCACGGTGCCGCTCAGCGCCCGGGCGTTCAAAGCGGGGGCCGTCGATTTTCTGGAGAAGCCGTTCGAGGACCAGGCCTTGCTCGACGCCATTCACGGTGCCCTCGAACGCGGCAGCCGAGAGTTGGAAGGACGAGCCGACACCGATCACATCCACGAGCTTGTTGAAACGCTGACCCCACGGGAACGCGAGGTGTTCGGCCTCGTGGTTACCGGCATGCTCAACAAGCAGGTCGCCTGGGAGCTCGGCACCAGCGAGAAGACCGTCAAGGTTCACCGCGGGCGGGTCATGAAGAAGATGCAGGCCGACTCGCTGGCCGACCTCGTGCGCATGGCCGAGCGCATCGGCGTCGGCAACGACTGAGGCCGGCCGGCGGCCAAGTTCCGAGGAACGGATGAGAGAGATTTCGATTCCAGCCCGACCCGTTGAGAAGGTGGGGCTAGCCGCGTTAGGCGGGATCGCTGTCACGTTGTGTCTCGGGGCGTTGGCTCTTCCTTCGGCGCTTCACGCGCAGGAGCGTGTGGTCGCCGGCGCGCTCACCCACGAGGACGGGCTCACCGACAACCGGGTCTCCGAGGTTCTGCAGGACAGCCGCGGCTTCATGTGGTTCGCGACCGGCGGCGGCCTGAATCGCTACGACGGATACGAGATCAGGCGATTCCTACACGACCCGAACGATCCGGATAGCCTCGCCGGCAACGTCGTCGAGACCCTTCTCGAGGACACCTCCGGCGACATCTGGATCGGCCTGCGCCGGGGTGGGCTCGACCGTTTCGATCGCGAGACTGAGCGCTTTTTCCATTACCCGCATGTTCCGGATGATCCTGGGACGGTCAGTGGTTCGCTGGTTCAGCGGCTCTTTCTGCACAGCAGCGGAATGGTATGGGTCGGCACGGACACCGGCGTCAGCGTGATCGATCCCGGCATCGATCGGGTCACGCGGTTGGAGCACAAAACGTCGGCGTCGGCCGGCACGGCGGCACCGGGCGTTTTCGGGTTCGCCGAAGATTCGTCGGGTGCGACGTGGATCGCGACTGACCGAGGGCTGCGCCGAATCGGGCCTTCCACCGGCGAAACCAGCCTTTTCTTGCACGACCCTTCCGACCCGAACAGCTTGAGCGACGATCGGGTGCTGTCGGTGTTGATCGACAGCCGCGGCATCGTGTGGGCGGGGACCGCAGCCGGGCTGAATGCCTTCGAGCCGGACACCCGAGGGTTCACGCATTACATGCACGATCCTGCCGACCCCGGGAGCCTGAGCGACGACCGTGTGGTAGCTCTGTACGAAGACTCGACGAGAGCGTTATGGGTCGGCACAATGACCGGCATCACCCGCCTCGATCCGGCTGCCGGAAGCTTCGACCGATTCGGTTTCGCGGGCGGTGCGGCGATCTACGCCGGTGAGGACCGCGTCGTGGACATCCACGAGGACTCCCGGGGAACGGTGTGGGTGGCAGCGCTGACCGGCTTGTACCAATTCGACCGCGAGGCCCACCGATTCCGCGACTATTTCCACGACCTGGAAGACTCTTACAGCTTGACCGACGACCGTATCCGCGACCTCTACGAGGACGCCGACGGGGTTCTCTGGGTCGGCACCGTGCAGGGCGTGAACCGGCTCGTGGTGCGTGGATTCACGCACTTCGCAACCTCGCCTGATACTCCGGCGAGCTCGAGGGATCCCCAGGTGAACACCCTGCTCGAGGATCGCGACGGCAACGTCTGGGTCGGAACGGCCGGTGGCGTGCTGGAGAAGCGCGATCCTCGGACGAACGAATCCTCCCGGTATGAGCTCGACGTCGAGGAGTTTGAAGGGCCCGCGCATAGATCCCCCGCCGTTGCGATTCACGAGGATGATCGAGGCATCATCTGGGTCGGAGTCGACACCGGACTCCTCCGGCTGGATCCTGTGACGGGCGCCCGACGCAGTTTCCCGCTGGAGGAGGGCGGGATCGTTTTCGCCATCCACCAAGACGGCGAATCGTTGTTGGTCGGGACTTCGCAGGGCATCTGGACGTTCGACCGAGAGGCCGGGGTGTTTGCCCCCTACCCGAGGGGCGAGCGGGCGCCGGAGTTGCAGCGGGGCGTCGTCGCGATCGTCCCCGATGGCGAAATCCTGTGGCTTGCCACTGACGGGGGCATCGTAGCCCTCGATACGGATTCCGGAGAGGTTGAGGCGTATCCGCACCGCGCCGTTGGGCCTGGAGGCATGTTCGCTGTCGGGGTGAACGCGGTCTGGAAAGACGCCGCTGGATCTCTCTGGGCGGCGACGGACGACGCACTGGAGCGACTCGATCCCGGGACGGCGAGATTCACGCACTTCCGCGGACCCGGTGACTCACCAAGATTGACCGTGTACGACATCCTCGAGGACGCACAGGGGCACCTGTGGCTCCCGACGCGCAACGGGATGTTGAAGTTCGACCCCGTAACGGAGGAGTTCACACGCTATGGGCCACACGATGGGCTGCGCTCGAGCACGTTCGCCCCGCTGGCCGCCCACGTCGGCCGCAGCGGCAACTTCTATGTCGGCACACTCGGCGGCTTCGTGCGTTTCAACCCGAACAACATCGACCCGGGACAGCCTCCCCGCGTCGTGATCACGGATCTCGAGATCGGCAGGCGCTCGGTGCCGATCGGCGAGGGGTTGACACTGCAGCAGTCGATCACCGAAACGGGCGAGATCACGCTGTCGCACGCCGACCGGGTCGTTACGTTCGAGTTTGCAGCGCTCAGTTACGCCGCGCCCGATTTTCATCGCTATCGCTTTCAAATGGAAGGCTTCGATCCGGACTGGATCGAGGTGAAGGCCAGCGACCGGCATGCAACGTACATGAACCTGCCGGCCGGCGACTACACACTTCGCGTCGTGGGCTCCGACCACCGTGGCAACTGGAACGAGCAGGGCGTGTCGATCCGGGTCATCGTTACCCCCCCGTGGTGGGAGACGAACTGGTTTCGGGGCCTGGCGCTCATGGGGATCGCGGCAGTCGGCATGCTCGGCCACCGGATAAGGATCCGCGGTCTCGCGAGGCACAATACCGAGCTCCAGGCCGAGATCGACCAGCGCAAGAGGGCCGAGGCCGAGAGCGCCAGGGCCGAGTTGGAAAGAGCGGAAGCCGAAGAAGAGGTGCGGCGACGACAGCTAGAGCTGGCCCACACCGCCCGCCAGACGACGGCAGGGCAGTTGGCCGCCTCGCTGGCCCACGAGATCAACCAGCCGCTGACCGCGATCGTGGCCAACGCGCAGGCGGGTAGCCGGTTGCTCGCTGCCCCGACTCCGGATACGGACGAGGTCCGGGCCGCGCTCACCGACATCGCCGACGAGGGCCGTCGTGCCGGCGCCGTGATTCGTGAACTGCGCGAGTTTCTGACCAAAGGCGAGTCGACGTCGGAGCCGTTGGATATCAACGCGCTTGTCTCGGACGCCTCTCAGATCTTGCTGTCCGAGGCCCGCATGCGCGGCTTCTCGATCTCGCTTTCTCTGGAAGAGGACCTCCCGCCGGTACTCGGCAACCGCATTCAGCTCGAGCAGGTCCTGATCAACCTCGTGGTCAACGGCCTCGACGCGATGCGGGAGGCCGAGGCGTCGGGCGGAGACCCAGCCGAGCTGATGATCAGCGGCCAGGTCACGGAGGACGGCGCGGTGGAAGTGTCCGTCCGCGACAGCGGCACCGGGCTCGTCGCCGAAGAGCCCGAGAAGTTGTTCGAGTCGTTCTTCACGACCAAGGCCCACGGCATGGGGATGGGTCTGGCGATCTGCACGTCGATCGTCGAGGCGCACGGCGGCCGCCTATCGGCCGCAAACAACGCCGACGGCGGAGCCACCTTCCGGTTCAGCGTTCCGATCGCG
Organism: uncultured Acidobacteriota bacterium; assembly: GCA_964430745.1. Lineage (GTDB taxonomy): Bacteria > Acidobacteriota > UBA890 > UBA890 > UBA890 > CBDCGW01. The sequence goes on from CAYSHI010000151.1 coordinate 6,641, forward strand.
GACTAGTGGCCTGTAACAGAGGGTACAGGCCACTAGTCGCGCGCCGCCGGGCGACATGGGACCAAGGTCTCATTACTCGCCCCCACTGGCCAATATCCCAAGCCGATGTTGCTGTGGCTACATAGCCCGTGAGTTCGAATCCCTCAGGAGGGCACCCATGTCTCCGCTGGTCTACGTCGTCGACGACGATTCCGCCGTCCGGGGAGGGCTGGTGAGAATGCTCAAATCCGCAGGGATCAACGCCGAGTCGTTCGCGTCGGCCGAGGAGTTTCTCGAGGCGCCCCGGCGTCAGGCCGACACCTGTTTGATCCTGGACCTGCGGCTACCCGGGAGCAGTGGCATCGAGCTGCAGCGCGAGCTCGCCGCTGCCGGGTCCGATCTCCCTATTGTCTTTCTTAGCGCGCACTCGACCGCCCGCCGCCGCGAGGCAGCGATGGCTGCCGGCGCGGTGGCGTTTCTTTCCAAGCCGGTCGACGACCGTGTGCTGCTGGATGCGATCGAAGAGGGATTGGCCAGAGCGCGAGGACAAATGGAGGGGTAGAATAGCGGAGGAATTCATGACCGTCTGGTGAGCATCACCAGCCAGCCCATCCGCCACAACAGAGCTCGCCTGCGGTAGTTCGGCAGCCGACGTTACCGGCGACGGGAAGACCCCGCTGCCCGGAGTGTTTAGAACCCACAGGGAGGAAAGAACCATGACAGTGCGTTCCAAGTACCTCGCCGGCTGTGTCGGCATCATGCTCGCCGTCGCGCTGACGGCTGGCGCGACCTTCGCCGGTGACGCCCCGGGCGCCTCCCAGGGCGATGAGCAGCTGGTCTTCAGCATGCTCGCCCAACACGTGGGAACGGGTCCAAGCGGTCAAACTCCGGTCACCATCACGATCACGCGCACGAACACCGTCGACGAACGTGACGCACTCGAAGAGATCTTCATCGACCGCGGAATGCAGGCGTTAGCCGACGAGCTCCGCAGTGCTACCGAAGTCGGTTTCATTCGCGCGCCCTCGGTCTCGACCACCGGCTGGCGGCTGCGCTACGCGATGATCTTCTCGGACGGCAAGGGCGGACGGATCATTCGCCTGGCCACCGACCGACCGATCTCGTTCCAAGAGGCGATGCAACGGCGGAATGCTACGTGGGACTTCAACGTCTCGCTGATCGAGCTGAACGTCGATGAAGAGGGCAACGGCGAGGGCACGCTGGCAGCCGGAGTCGAGTTCAGCTACGACCAGACCAACGACACCTTTGGGCTCAAGAGCCTGTCGAGCCAGCCCGTACGGCTCAGCAACGTCAGGATGCAGAAGTAACCTCGGGGTCTCAGGAGTCGATGACCGGCGAGGCCGCGTAGATCGCGTCGAGCCTCACTCGGGTTCGACGACCTTGCCGGCCACCAGATCGACAAGGTGCGTGCCCTCCTCAACGGCGGCGCAAGTCGAGCGGATACAGGGAGATACGGCTAGAGGGGCTCTTGGTCTCAGCGCGGCTAATGGGCGTGTATCGTCCTCAGATGCCTCGAAATGGCGGCGACGTCTTCAGCGCTGAAATCCGTCTTGTACATGCGTTCGAATAGGACGGCCGGCGGCAGAACGCCATGGTCTCCGGCGCCACGGATCCGAGCGCCGACAAGCACTTTCGCAGCCGAGAACATTCCAGACATCATCCGCAATCGCTCGGATGGTGTCGACGCTGCGATCCGTTTGCGGAATTCCGCCCGTATCTCGGGCGCAGTGTCGTTCATGTCGCGCGCAGTCGCTCGAGGTTGTCAACGATGTTCAGATCGGCGGCCCACCGCCGGAGATAGTCTAGATCCAGGTCTTCTACCGCGTCGAGGAGGTCGCGGACATCTCGCTCTTGCAGTTCGGAGCCCGATTCGCGCGCCCACCAGAGCTTGGAAAGAATCAGGTCCTCGGGCGCGACGAACACAACGGGAAGTCCGTCGATCTCGATAGTCCGCCGGCGACTGAACTCGGTGACGCGGTACGCCTCGTCTTTCCGAACGACGAAGTCTGCTTTGACGATCCAGTCGTTGTGGATGATGTTGAACATCCCACGCGCGGACGCCGCCGGCCCACCGATTCGGGGTCGACGAAGCAATCGTGCTCGAAGAGCCCAACGATGGTGGCAACGTCCGATGGGCCGATCTCGACCACGAGGTCGATATCCCGGGTCATACGGGGCGTGGCGTACATGGCCAGGGCCACGGAGCCTGTCACCATATACGGGATGCCGGCGCGATCGAGTCGCTCGGCGATCGCCAACAGAAGCCTCAGTTGGTCATCCATGCCGGTAGCGTACCCCACGCCCAGACTACAGAGACGCGGCGATCACTCGCTCAACGGCTAGCGCGGGCTGGCCAGGCTTCACCGTTCGCCTCGCAGCACCGAGCGTGGACTTCGCCGGTTCGCACGTCTACTCTCCCTCGACTTTCATGGAGAGGTGACCCGATGAACAAAACTCGGCGCAGATTCAGTCTGCCCCACCCGCTCGTACTGCTCACCGGCTGCGTACTCCTTGCGGCGCTGGCGAGCTACGTGGTTCCCGCCGGACAGTTCGAACGCATCGAGGACGAGGCCACCGGCCGAACCGTGTTGGTGGCGGGCACCTACCAAGCCGTCGAGCGCGCTCCGGTCAGCCTTTTCGCGGCGATGGTCGCGCTTCCCCGCGGTATGGAAGCTGCCGCGGAGGTGATCTTCCTCGTCTTTCTCGTCGGCGGTGCGTTCACCGTGGTCGACGAGACCGGCGCGTTCCGGCGGGGCGTCAACTCTCTGGTCCGCGGGTTGGACGGTCGTGACTTGCTTGTCATCCCCCTTGTCTCGCTGTTCTTTGCCGCGGGTGGCGTCGTCGAGAACATGCACGAAGAGATCATTCCACTGATTCCGGTTCTGCTCATCGTGACCCGCCGGCTCGGCTTCCCACCCGTCGTGGCGGTGGCGATGAGCATCGGCGCGGCCGTCGTCGGATCGGCGTTCAGCCCCATCAACCCCTTCCAGGTGCAGATCGCACAAGACCTGGCGGAGCTTCCCCTGGGCTCCGGGGGCCTGTTCCGCGGCGTCTTCCTGATCCTGGCGCTGGCGCTCTGGATCGGTATGACGATGCGCTACGCGCAGCGGAACCGGTGCAGACCGGAAGACGTAGAGGACTCGGGCGAAGGCGGGATCGAGGGCAGAGATTGGGGCATTTTCGCGCTCCTCGGCGCAACCTTCGTCATCCTCGTGGTCGGAATGCTCCTGTGGGGTTGGGGCTTCAATCAGCTCTCCGGCGCGTTCTTCATCATGGGCATCATCATCGGACTGCTCGCGGGCATGGGTGTCTCCGGGACCGCCGAAGCCTACGTGCGTGGCTTTCGGGGCATGGCATACGCGGCGCTGCTCATCGGTTTCGCGCGGGCGATCTTCGTCGTACTCGAAGACGGAAGGATCGTCGACACGATGGTGCGCGCGATGTTCACACCGCTCGAAGGTCTGCCGCTGCTGGCGTCGAGCCTCGGGATGGTCTTCGCGCAGTCGTTGCTCCATGTGGCGATACCGAGCGTCAGCGGTCAGGCCGTGCTGACAATGCCCCTACTCGTGCCTCTTTCCGACCTGCTTGGTCTCTCCCGGCAGGTCGTGGTGCTGGCGTACCAGTACGGTGCGGGCCTGTGCGACATGTTGACTCCGACCAACGGGGCGCTGCTGGCGATGCTCGCCGCGGCCGGGGTGCGCTACGAGGAGTGGATCAAGTTCACCGCCCCGCTTTACCTCGCGCTCATCGCGCTCGGAGCAGTCTCGATCGCCATCGCCATTGCCATCGGACTGAGTTGAAGGGGGCCCATCACCCCCCGAGGTCAACCGAAAACCGGCGCAGATGTCCATCCCACATGCGTAGGCCCTCGGTGGTCAGGGCGAGCAATCATTGACTTAGTCATAGACTTAGTCTAGTTTGTGGATATGCGGATGGTAGGTGTACACGAAGCCAAGACGCACCTTTCCCGCTTACTCCGAAGGGTGGCGGCAGGCGAAGAGATTGTCATTGCCCGGGGCGGCAAGCCGGTGGCGCGGCTCGTCGGTATCAACGACGAGCCGCGACTCGAGCTGGGGCGCGACGAAGGGTTGTTCCAAATACCGGACGACTTCGACGCCCCGCTGCCCGCCGAAGTTCTGGACGACTTCGAACGATGAGGGTCCTGCTCGACACCCAATGCTGGTTGTGGATGCAGGTGTCGCCCAAACGCTTCGACCCCGACGCCCTGGCGCTCATCCAGGACGCTGACACCGAGCTGTGCCTGTCGGCGGCCAGTTCCTGGGAGATCGCCATCAAGTATGCCCTCGGCAAGCTGTCGCTGCCCGAACCGCCTGCGAAATACGTCCCCAGCCGCCTGCGCCAAAGCGGCGTGTCGACTTTGCCCATCGAGCACAGCCACGCCCTGCGGGTGGCGGAGCTGCCGGCTCATCACCGCGACCCCTTTGACCGCTTGCTCGTTGCGCAAGCCCAACTCGAACGGCTCGTCCTGATGACTGCGGATCGGCAGCTCGCGCCCTACGAGGTGACGTTGCGTTGGGCGTCCCGAATGCCCCCACCACGGTAGGTTCATGATGATCGCCCTGCACGACGAGCCGATCGGCGCCACCGAGGGTGTGATGGCGCTGCAGAATCACCGGGGCGGCGGCATCAACGTTGCTCAGGCCGTAGCCGGTGTAACCCGGGAACCGGACGGATCAGCAGCCCGGGTAAGCTTCCGATACCGACCTCGCAGCAGGAACCAGGCAATCGACGAAACGATGAGGATCATCAGGCCCAAGATCGTCGTGGAGATCGACTCGGCGACTCCCAGCGCCACCGCCCCGGGGCTGATCACGCCCGCACGGGCCGCGACCGTCAGCGAGTAGTACATTCCGGAGTACTGTCCCAGGTAGCCGAGCAGCAGCGCGACCACGCCCCAGAAGAGAATGGCGTTGATTCCGGCTTCAACGGCCGGCCCGGGTTTCGGGGAGCCTCCGGTGAGCTGGGACGCCCTCCAGACGATCAACCCGACGTTCGCGAGAGCGATGAGCAGCAGAGGCCACCCGATTGGCCCCATGATGAGGAAGATTCTGGGCATTGGTTTCTCTCTTTCGAACTGCGCTTCTCAATAGTTGTGATTGCTTCATGTCGCTTCCAACAGGTAGCCGACCTCGGCTTGCTGGATCCTCGCGACCTTCTGCGCCAGCGCGTACCAGATCAGGCAACAAACCAGCGCCGATATCATCGCGATGACCACCGTGGCCGAGCTCGCCATCAACCACTCGGCCAGATCCGCAAGTGTTCCGCCTGACGCGAGCCGACGAGCGATGGTCTGGACCTCGATCCAGAAGCCGAAGAAACCGATCGAGAAGTTGAGACCGGCGAGCACCAGGATGGGCGTGAGGCCCTTCTGCAAGTGACGAACGTCGTGGTCCTGCGCGAGCCACAGCCCCCACGCCTTGCGCGCCCCCATGACCACCGCACCCAACCCGAGAATCAGCGCCGGCCAGGACAGGTTGCTGGCGTTGGCGAAGAAGGTCGAGCCGACGATCTGACGCCCCGTCGTGGCCACGAGGAACACGACGAGAAGACCGAGCGCCACGCGCTCGGTGCGCCCCCTGCCCTGCTCGGACAGCCCGTCCAGAAAGCGTCGCAACCGGCTCGTGTGCACCGCCGCAAGATCTTCGAGCGTCTCATCGGAGAGATCCAACCTCGCGACGGCTTCACGCCGGGCTTCCTCGCGCGAGAGTCCTTGCTGGCGAAAGATCCGGTAAAGACCATCCATGTCGCCGGCGATCTCGAGGAGAATGCGAGACTTGGCCGGTTGCGACAACTTCAGGCGGGCGTCGATTCCTCTGAGTACGTCGGCGAATCGGGTCATCGTCCTGGGTCCTTGTTGCTTGCGATCGAAACGTCCCTCATGGGCTCTCCACCCCCACGGCGAGCAGAAATTCCTCGATAAACGAGTGCCAGGAGTCGAGCTGCCGCGCCGCATAGCGCCGGCCGGCGGCGGTCAGCGCGTAACTCTTGCGTTTGCGTTTCTCGGCGCCTTTCGACCAGGCGCCCCGGATCAGACCCTTCTTCTCGAGCCTGTGCAGGATCGGGTAGAGGGTGCCGTGCTGGAACCGGAACGAACCGCGGCCGCGCTGCTCGATGTCGAGGGCGAGCTGGTACCCGTGCTTGGGCCCCTCCCGCAGTGAGGCGAGAATGAGCGCCTCGTTGCAGCTCCGGGTCAGGTTGTGTGTCTCGACGAGTGGGTCTTCCGCCATCTTCTCGAGCCGGCCTCTCGGGGCTTCTGCTGCTTAGCTGCGAGCAGCTCGAAGCAAAGACCTTCTACATATCGCCTCTCTATATATCGATGCTCTATATATTAGGACAGAACAAACGAAGAGATCAAGGCTTCGCACGTCGACCCGAGCGGCGATATCCCGGCTAGCGCACGTCTCCCGCCAAACGGCTGATCGGCCCCTTGAATACCAGGAATATGAGGCCCGAGCCGATCGCCAGGGCGGCAACGGCGCCGAAGAGCTGCACCAGCGGCAGGCGCTCGAATTGACCGGCGACGAGGCCGGCGATGAGGTTACCCAGCGCAGTGCCCATGAACCAGATTCCCATCATCTGGCCGACGAGGCGCTTCGGCGAGAGCTTGGTGACGCCACTGAGTCCCACCGGACTGAGCGCCAGCTCGCCGCACGTGTGCAGGAAGTAGGTCACGACCAACCACACCGGGGTCACCCGGTTGGCGTCGCTGGCTCCTACCGACGCCCAGGCGAGCACCAGAAAGCCAATGCCGAGCAACGACAGGCCGATGCCGAACTTCGCAGGGATCGACGGGCTGCGATCGCCGAGGCGGAGCCACAGCGAGCCGGCCACCGGCGCCAGGATGATGATGAAGAGCGGGTTGACAGACTGCAGCCAGCTCGCCGGCGCCTCCCAGCCGAAGACCATCCGATCGGTCAAACGCTCGGCAAAGAGGTTCATCGACGAGCCCGCCTGCTCGAAGCCCGACCAGAACATCGCCGAACCGAGAAACAGCAGGAAGATCAACATGACGCGCTTCTTCTCGTCTCCATCGAGGCCGAAGAACAGCAAAGCCGCGAGGAAGTAGATGACCGCCAGCGACACGATGATGACGCCGGTCGCCTGTGCGGCGCGTTCGAGCGTCAGCGCGACGGCGCCGGTGGAAGACAAGGCGAACAACACGGCGATCAGCACGAGGACCACCGCGACGCCCATGGCGAAGGTCCGCCAGGCGGCGCCGGTGCGCCCCTGGGCCTCCTCCGACAGATTCCCCGCCGAGCCCAGGTACTTGTCGCCCAGCTTGTACTGCACGAGCCCCAGCAACATGCCGATACCGGCGGCGCTGAATCCCAGGTGCCAGCTGATGTTCTCGCCCAGGTAACCGACGATCAGCGGGCCGACGAACGCGCCGAGGTTGATGCCCATGTAGAAGACGGAGAATCCTGCGTCACGCCGCGCCCCGCCATCGGGGTAGAGGTCGCCGACGATGGCGCTGACGTTGGGCTTCAACAGACCGGTGCCCAGAACGATCAGAATCAAACCGAAAAAGAAGAACGGCGCCGTGGGCACCGCCATGCTGAAGTGGCCGGCGGCGATGATGATGCCGCCGACGAACACCGCCTGCCTTTTGCCGAGCAACCGATCCGCCATCCACCCTCCCGGCAGCGCGAACAGGTACACACCGGCGGTGTACATGCCGTAGATCGCCGCGGCGGTTCCGTCGGTAAGCCCCATGCCGCCGGTCTCGATAGCATTGACCATGAACAGCACGAGAATGCCGCGCATCCCGTAGTAGGAAAAGCGCTCCCACATCTCGGTGAAGAACAGCGTCGACAACCCACGTGGGTGTCCGAAGAATTGCCCCTCCGCGGGGGCTTGAGGTGAGATTACGGCAGGTGTCATGCGGCGGTCCTTTCTCGGGCGGAAGACCCTAGTCTGCACAGGCTACCCGCAGATCGCCCTCGTGGGAACGCCGCGGGGCGCCTGAATCGGCGCCATCGCCGTCCCGCACCCACGACCCGATTCGGATTAGAATGCCGCCACACCGACGCCCTGGGCGCCGGTCGAACGCCCAATTCGTCGGTCTCAACAACCAGAGTGCAGGTCCATGATGCCCCGAAGACTCACCAGCCGATCCTTCGCCGTCTTGATCCTCACGGTCGGGAGCTTTGCCGTAACAGGCTTCGCAGCGGGTAGCCGCGCCGCCGAGAGCGTTACGGCAGAGAGCCTCGCAGCGGTGGGCGCTGCCGGAGCCACCGGCGCCGCCACCGCCGAAACAAACCCACGGCTCCGTCCCGGACAGGGCGCCGTACCCTTGTTCAACGGACGCAACCTCGATGGCTGGCGCGTCCACGGTACGGAGCTGTGGTACGCGGAGGATGGCGAACTGGTGTGCGAGAGCGGGCTCGATGCGGAGTATGGCTACCTCGCCACGGAAAAGACGTACAAGGACTTCGAGCTGACGCTCGAGTTCAAGCAAGAGGCGGACGGCAACAGCGGCGTGTTCTTTCGCTCGTCACTCGCCGGTACCCGCATCACCGGGTGGCAAGTCGAGGTTGCTCCGCCCGGCGACAACACCGGGGGCGTGTACGAATCCTACGGCCGGGGCTGGCTCGTCCAGCCGGCGGAGGGCTTCGACGACGTCGAGATGGGCGAGTGGAACTCGTTGAGAGTGCGCGTCGTGGGTGATCGGGTCACGTCCTGGCTCAACGGCGTCGAGATGATCGACCTGCACGACGACATGATCGGCGCCGCGGAGGGCGTCATCGCACTGCAGATTCACTCCGGTGGCGGGATCAAGGTGCGGTGGCGGAACCTGATGGTCCACGAGATCACGCCGGGACTCGAGAGCACACGGGCACCGGAGATCGCAACGGCCGGCGAGACCGGCATCCTGACACGGACGGTCGCGCAGCAGGCGACGGCTGACCCCCCGCCCGGCATGGTGCTGATCCCCGCCGGGTCGTTCATGATGGGCGATGCCGACGGCCTGGATCAGGAGAAGCCGGTTCACGAAGTAGAGGTCGATGCTTTCTACATGGACACCCACGAGGTGACGCTCGAACAGTTCGGGGGCTTCGTGGAGGCGACCGGATACGTCACCGACGCCGAGAAGAACGGCGGTTCGATCATCTGGACCGGCGAAGACTGGGAGAAGACCGAAGGGATCAACTGGAGATTCGACGCCGCGGGTCACGCGCACACCGAAGAAGAGAAGAACCAACCGGTGACGCACCTGAGCTGGAACGACGCCAGCGCCTACGCCCGGTGGGTCGGCAAGCGATTGCCCACCGAGGCCGAGTGGGAATACGCGGCTCGTGGCGGAGAGAGAGGCTACCGATACGCGTGGGGCGACGAGCCGCTGGGGGCGGAAGTGGTGGCCAATGTCTCGGACGTGAACTTCATCCGCGCCGTGCCCGAGTGGCCGCACACCGAAGGCTACGACGACGGATTCACCTTCGGCGCTCCGGTGGGCTCCTTCCCGCCCAACGCATTCGGCCTCTACGACATGGCGGGCAACGCCTGGGAGTGGTGTGCCGACTACTTCGATCCCGAGTACTACAGCCGCAGCCCGAGAACGAACCCTCGCAACGATGTTCCGGACGAACGACGATCCATGCGCGGCAACTCGTGGGACGGCCGGCCGGGGCTGATGCGGGCCTCGCGCCGCACCAGCGATCTGCAGTCGAACAGCTACGCGGACACCGGATTCCGTTGCGTGAAGGACATCGAGGAGGACCTCGCGATCTCGGGCCGGGCGGTCAGCGGTACAGACGGCGATTGATTCGCGCCATCGCGTCCCGGTCGAACTTCACGACGGCCCGGTCGTAGGTCATCAAGCCGTTCACCTCGATTTCGACATCGGTAGTCTGCGTGTAGATGGCGGCCGCCAGACCCGCGTCGATCATCGGCAGCAGCTCTTCGACCAAGCGCTCGTAGCTCGCCATCAGCTCCTGGCGCGTCTCGTAGGTCCGATAGCCCCAGTTGTCCCGGTCGCGCCACAAGTGCCCCGCGACCGGCAACCCGAGCCCGCCGAATTCTCCCAGCACCACAGCGCGGTCGGCTTCCGTGTCCGGCATCGCAGGCCCGGGGTAGGCATGGACGTCGTGAATGTCGCCGGAGCCGCGGTCGGTCCAGCCGCTCGGACCATCGACCAGCCGGGTCGGGTCGTAGCTCTTCACCCAGGACATCACGCCGTCGGTGTCGAACTGCCCCCAGCCCTCGTTGAAAGGAACCCAAACGACGATGCTCGGCTGGTTGCGCAGTAGATCGATCACCGCGGCGAGCTCCCGTCGATAGTTGCTCGCGGACTCCTCGGTGCGCATGAGATCGGCGTCCTCGCGACCGATGTGGTCGTCGCCGTTGGGCATGTCCTGCCACACCAGCAGGCCCAGCTTGTCGCAGTGGTAATACCAGCGGGCGGGCTCGACCTTTACGTGCTTGCGCGTCATGTTGAAGCCGAGCTCCTTGAGAGCCTCGACGTCGGATCGCAACGCTTCGTCCGTCGGCGCGGTGTACAGGCCATCGGGCCACCAACCTTGATCGAGCGTGCCGTACTGAAACAGTGGCTCATTGTTGAGCATCAAACGGTTGACCCCGTCGTCGTCCTTGCCCACCGCGATCTTGCGCATGCCGAAGTAGCTGCCGACCTCATCGACGGGCTCGCCTTTGCGCCGAAGCTCCACGCGGAGGTCGTAAAGAAACGGCGAATCGGGCGACCATAGTCGCGCGTCGTCGATGGCGAGCAGGATCTCCTCACCGGCATCGCCGGTGGCGGAGGCAACCGCTCCGTCGCCGACGCGCGCTTCCGCGTACAACGTGAGACCGGGCTCTCCGTTACCCACGCCCCCAGCGCCGCGAGCCGCGACGGCAAGCCGCAGAACCCCCTCGTCGATGTCCGTTTCCATGGTCAACCGGGCAATCGATTCCGCGGGGACCGCCTCCAGCCAGACCGTCTGCCAGATCCCGGTGACGGGCGTGTACCAGATTCCTCGGGGCTCGCTGACCTGCTTGCCACGTGGCTGAAAGCCGCTGTCGGTCGGATCCCACACTCTGACGACGATCTCCTGAGACTCCCCGTCGACAAGCGCCTCGGTGACGTCGAACGTGAACGCGTCGTAGCCGCCTTGGTGACGGCCGACCTCGAGGTCGTTGACCCAGACCGTGGCCTGCCAGTCCACCGCCCCGAAATGCAGCAGCATCCGACCGGCGTCCGGCGTCGGCGGCGCCACGAATAGCCGCCGGTACCAGAGCTCGTGGCCCTCCCCCACCCGCTCCATGACGCCGGAGAGCGCCGACTCCACCGCGAACGGCACCAGGATCTGCCCGTCGAACGTCGACGGAACGCCTTCGCCGCGAGGCCGGATGGCGTACTCCCACAGGCCGTTGAGGTTCATCCAGTCCTCGCGAACCATCTGCGGGCGGGGGTACTCCGCGTGCACCTTGTCGGCAGTGACCTCCGCGGCCCATCGCGTCATTAACGGCGCGGGTGGCTCCTGCGGGGCCGAAAGAGAAACGGCGGGGCCAAGGAAGAGGAGAAGAGCAGCCAGACTGGTGGAGCGACGCATCGGTCGAATTCTCCCGGAGGTTTCGATGGACGGACATCACGTGCAGCCGAGACGGTGAGCCCATGCAACCACAGGCGCGGCACGGCCTCCAGAGATCGCGCGCAACGATCGGCGCGGGCGTCGTCCGTTGCTAGTGCAGCTCCAGATCCCGGGCGATATCCATACCGAAGAACGGTGTCGCCGGGCTCAACGCCGCGGCGCCGCCGCCCAGGTGCAAACCGCCGTAACGATCCAGCACGTAGTATCCGGTCGAGCCGAGCTCGAAGTCGACCGCGGCGTCGAACCCGAAGTACGGTGATGCCGGCGAAAGGACCGGGGCCCCTCCGCCCGCGTGCACACCGCCCCAACGGTCGAGCACGTAGTGGCCGGTGGAGGCGAGCTCCAGATCGCCGGCAACGTCCACCCCCCACGCCGGCGTGGCCGGCGAAAGGACGGGAGCCCCGCCGCCGGAGTGAACGATCCCGTATCGATCGAGCACGTAGTAACCGGTGGAGGCAAGCTCGAGATCGGCACCGGCGTCGATGCC
>CAYSHI010000152.1:0-40016 GCA_964430745.1 uncultured Acidobacteriota bacterium
GCTGGGGCGAAGCAGCGTCAGAGCCGTCACCCCGTCCTCGCAGCGCAAGACAAGGCGTGGCATCTCCGACGTGTTGAACTTCCGTTCTCTCGGGTCGCGCGGGTCCCGAGAGCCCGCGGTCATCGTCGGCGGGGGCTGGTAGTCATCGGGGTAGCGGTAGGGCTCCGCGAAGGCGCCGACGGCGATCAGGTCGGGATCCACCGGATGGTCCTGGACAACCTGCCAGCCGGGCTCGGGCGCCCAGAGGTCGACGAGCTGGCCGCCGTCTGCTCGTGCTCCTTCTGCGCTTCCGGCGCCGACGTTGACGGGCGTGGCGATCGCGACTGCGACCACGAGCGAAAGGCTGAGCGCTTGCAGCAGGCGAATCACCGATCCCGTGCTCCCTTCCCCGTCCCTAACCGGATGAGCCTCCGACTCTCGAGTACTTTGACATTAGGGCGTGCCCACAAACGGGTCCAGGCGGGCACAGCGCGCCTCTGAGAAGGCGCCGTAGGAGAGGACGTCGTCGATTTCAGGCGGAAACCGAGGTCGCGTCCCAGCCCTCGAGCTCGCGCAGGCACTCACCGAACGCTGACGCGATGCGCCTCAGCTCCCGCCGCTCGTTGGCGAACTTTTGGTTGACCTCCAGCTCGATCGCGACATAGGTGCGCTCGTGGTGCTTCTCGCGGATGCGCGGCAAGATGCCGTCGGCGGTGCCGGAATAAGGCCGGTTCAACCACACCACGAGGCCCGTGCGTGCGGTCAGCGCCGCGCGCAGCTCGTGCACGAGCGCCGCCTCCGGCTGGCGATAGGGATCGTAAAGCAGCCCGATGTCGTTGCCGCGCACCTTGTCGGTGAGCTGGGGTGTGTAGGTGTGGATGCACAGGTGAACGCAGCGACCTTCTCGCTCGATGATGTCCGCTACGCCCGCCGAAACAGCATCGCGATACGGAAGGTAGTACTCCCGGATGCGACGCTCGACCTCGGCGGCGTTCAGGCCGCGGTTGAAGGGAATCCGGTGGCCGTCGGAACGGCGTCGGACCAGCACCGAGTTGCCCACGGTGCGGTTCAGGTCGACGACCAGGCGCGAATACCGGCCGGCGTGCAGGGGCGCGTCGAACATGCGGCGCAGCCGCTCCGCGATCTCCAGGGCGCCCGGATCCCACGCGATGTGCCGGTCCAACAGCTCGGCGGGCGCGCTCATGCCTTCGGGCAGGCGATTGCTGGCGTGCTCGCAGCTCACCAGGATCTGTTGATCAACAAGGCGCATCGTCGTCACAGCGTGTTTAGCCGGAGAGGCTCGGAGGTCGGTGACCGGGAAAGCTCGGAGGGTGGCGTGACCGGACAGGCGGCGGTGGCGAGGACAGCATATCGCTCTGGCATACTGTGAGCATGCTCGTTCGCCTCGTCTTGAGCTTCATGGTGGTGTGGTTGGTCATGACGGTGTTCCGCGCCGCCATCCAGGGCGCGCCGCCGCGCAATCCACGCTATCGCCACGGGCCATCGCCGGCGCTGCGGTCGAAGCGCCGCGAGGCGCTCGCCGTTCTCGGTTTGTACGACGATGCGAAACCGGCCGAGATCAAGAAGGCTTACAAGGAACTGGCCGCCAAGTACCATCCGGACCGCGTCGCTCATCTCGGGCCCGAGTTGGTCGAGCTAACCTCCGAGAAGTTCAAGGAGCTCAATGCCGCCTATCAGTTCCTCACCAGCAAGTAGCGGCCGGCCAACCCCGGAGCCCTTGACAGCCGCACCCGTTCGACACCACGATCTGCGGATGATCGACTCCACCCTCCCTCCGCGGCCGGACACCCCCGCGCTCCGTCGGGCCGTCGGCGCGCCGGCTGCCTTGTTCGCGTTTGTTGCCTTGACCGCTCTTCTGGTCGGATGCACCCGCGGACCGATCGATGCCTCCGTGGCCGCGCTCGACGACGAGCAACGCACCTTCCTCGCCGGCATGATGGAGGAGGAAGACCGCCGACCTGCCGCGGGCGACGCGGAGCTTCTCGCCTCGGGGATATCGTCGACGAGCCCGACGATCCGACGCTTCGCCGCGCGCGGCCTGGGTCGCCTGCAGGACCCGGCGGCGATTCCACTCATCGCGGAAGCTCTTGCCGACGACGACTCCGCCGTGCGGGCCGAGGCCGCCAACGGTATTGCCCAGAGCGTCTACGGACAGGATGCGGGCGCTGCCGCTGATCTGCTGCACGCACGCCTGGCGGAAGAACCCGACGCCGCCGTGCGGGGCGCCATCGCGCAGGCAATGGGCCGAATTCGGCCGAGCGCTCCGGATGAGCTCGAGCGAAGCCGGGATACTCTCGTCGACCTCACCCGTGAGGCCCCCATCGAAACACTCCTGCCGACGATGCGCGGCGTCGAGTCGCTGGCGCGCCTGAATCGCGCCGATTTCGAGTTCGATGAACCAGGCCGAGCGCGCATCGCGGAACTGGCGCGCTACGGCCGAAGCGGCGCCGAGGGGTCTGGCGAGCCTGCCGACGATGGTGAGGTCGACATTCTCGCGCGGACTGCCGCAGCCAGGGTTCGCCGCCTGGCGCTCGCGGCGCTCACCGCCGCCTCCGTCGCCGACGCCGACACGGTCGAGACGGCCCTCTACGATCCCGACATCGAGGTGCGCCGGCTGGCGGCGGCCGCGGCGGCGACGATCGCCGACCCCGCGACCCAGGCGATGCTGCTGGGTATCGCGCTCGCCGACGACGCCGCGCAGGTGCGTTACGAGGGCCTGGTCGGTTACGGAGGGCAACTGAGGGAGTCGCTGGGCTGCGCCCCGATCTTCGAGGCCGTCGAGGACGGGGATCCGCACGTGTCATTGCAGGCCATCGACCTGCTGGCAAGAAGCTGCCAGGCCGCCGATCGCGGAGACGAGACGGAGGTCGTCGCCACGCTTCTGTTGCAGATGATCGCGGAATCACTGCCCGGCCTTCCGGCGGCCGATGGTTCCGGCGCCATGAGTCTCGACGGCGCCGGCGCACCGATCGACTCGCGCGGGTCCACGGCGATGATCCCATGGCAACACGGCGCGCACGCGATGGCCGCACTCACCACCCTCGAACCGGGTGAAGCGGAAGCGCTGATTCCGGCTTTCGCAGCGCACACCAGCTGGCAAGTGCGAATGTACGCCGCTCGTGCCGCTGCGGCCGTGGGCGCGGTCGACGTTCTCGAACGACTCGTAGACGACCCGCAGGCCAACGTCGCCGAGGCCGCCCTGCGCGGGTTGGCAACGAATTCGGTCGACGATGCAACGGCGGCTGCGATCCGAGCCCTCGAGCGCGACGACTACCCGCTCTTGATGACGGCAGCCGGTGTGCTCGAAGCGAGCGCGGACGATGACGCCTTGCCGGCGTTACTCGCCGCGCTCGAACGCATCACCGCGCAGCAAAGGGAAACCTCCCGCGACCCTCGCCGGGCGCTTCTCGAACGCATCGGCGAACTGGGCAACGCGGAGCAGGCCGACGCGCTGCGTCCCTACGCCAACGACTTCGATCCGGCTATTGCCCAACAGGCGGCGGAGATCCTCCTCGCCTGGACCGGCGCCGGCGTGTCGGCCGCCCCCCGGGTGCCGACCCCGCAACCCTTTCCATCGCTCGACCTGCTGCTCGAGCTCGACCGCTCGCGCGCGCTCATCTACATGGCGGAGGGCGGTGTCGTCGCGATCGAGTTGCATCCATTCGAGGCGCCGACCAACGTCGCCCGCTTCGTCGCGCAAGCGCGCTCCGGCTATTTCGAAAACCTGACCTTTCATCGCGTAGTGCCGAACTTCGTCATCCAGGGCGGCAGCCCGGGCGCAAACGAGTACGTCGGCGCGGGTCCTTTCAGCCGCGATGAGCTCTCCGGCGACCGCTCGCACCTGCGCGGCACCGTCGGGATCTCGACCCGCGGCCGCGACACGGGCGACAGTCAGATCTTCGTCAACCTGGTCGACAACGTGCGCCTCGATCACAACTTCACCATCATCGGCACCGTCACGGCCGGGATGGAGATCGTCGACGCGGTGCTCGAGGGAGGCACGATCTTGCGGGTCGTCGTCGAACCGATTCCGGATTCGGAATAGACTGCCGGAGTGAGATCGACAGCCATGAGCCGCAGCCGCCTTGTCGTTGCGGGCCGACGCGCCCGGTTTGCTATCTTTTGCGTAGCAATTGCGGTATTCACCTCGTCACTGCTACCTGCTGCCGAAGTACCGGTCCCCGGCGAGGAAAACGCCGGGCAGGACTACCAGTGGAAGGATCCCGACGGCAACCCGTTGCCCTTCCAGTCGCACGAGAGAATCGCCGAGTTCCTTCGCACGGCAAGCTTCGAATCGATCAACGACATCGAGCTCGGCGTGACCAATCCGCGCAACGTTGTTCTCGAGCAGGACGGCGTGCGCATGCGGGCGGCGCTGCGCGACTACGACGAAACCTTCACGGAAAAACGCTTCGACGGCGGTTTTTACCCGCGCCTGCGCGATTCCTTCGTATTCGACGTGCCGGCCTACGAGCTCGCGAAGCTTCTCGGCCTCGACAACATCCCGCCCGTGGCCTTTCGACGCATCGGCGGCCAGCGCGTGACGCTGCAGATATGGCTCGAGGGCGGGCTGATGGAAACCACCCGCCTCGCCGAAGGCACTCCGCCCCCGTCGACAGGTTGGTACCTACGGGAAACACAAAACATGCGGGTATTCGATTCGATCATCGGCAACATCGATCGCAACACCGGCAACATCCTCACCGACGAGAGCGGCGACTTCTGGCTGATCGACCACTCGCGCTCGTTCATGCGCAACGACGACACACGATATCTCGACCGCATCACGATGTGCGGACGCCGGCTCTTCGAGCGCATCAAGACACTGCGGAAGGAGGAGCTCCTTCCGCTGATGTCTCCGCCGCTGACCGATTCGGAGATCGATTGGACGTTGCGACGGCGCGACAAGGTCGTCGCCCACATCGAGGAGCTCATCGTCACGCGCGGTGACGAGAGCATCGTGCTGTTCGACGACAGTCGATGAACGATCCGACACGCGACCAACGGATCCAGACCGTTTGCCTCTTCGTATTGGCAACCGTCGCGGTCGCCGGAGCCCTGTACTGGCTGCAGGCAGTGATGGTGCCGTTCGTCCTGTCGCTGTTCATCGCGCTCGGCATGTCGCCGTTGATCGACCTGCAAACGAGCAAGCTGCGCATGCCGCGATGGCTCGCCGTCGTCGTGACCTTGCTGGTCGCCGTCGCGTTTCTCGGCCTCGTCGGCGTGCTGATCACCACCTCGGCAAACGGCCTGGCCGCCAACGCCTACACCTACCAGGCGCAGGTCCGCGGTCTGATCGACGGATTGTTGGAGCGTTTGCCGCTGGAGCAATACGGAATCGACCCCAACGAGTTCGTGCGGCTGCCGCTGCAGGCAATCAGCACGATGGCCGTCGGCATCGCCAATGCGTTCGTAGCGTTGGTGTCACAGGGCTCGATCGTGCTCATTTTCTTGATGTTCCTGCTGCTCGGCGGATCGGCTACTACCCGACCCGTAGGTGGAATGTGGGCCCAGGTCGAAAGCCGGGTGAAACGCTACATCGTCTTCAAGTTCATCCTCTCCGGGATCACGGGCGTGCTGGTGGGATTGATTCTCAGCATGCTCGGCGTCGACCTCGCGGGTGCCTTCGGGCTCATGGCCTTCCTGCTCAATTTCATTCCCAGCATCGGGTCGATCGTCGCCACGCTGTTGCCGCTTCCGGTGGTGCTGGTCTCGCCGGACGTCTCCGGCCTCACGATCATCCTGGCCCTGGTGCTGCCGGGCGCCGTGCAGATGTTTATCGGCAACGTCGTCGAGCCCAAGGTCATGGGCGATGAGCTCGACCTGCATCCGGTGACCATCCTGCTCTCGCTGATGATCTGGGGGGCCATCTGGGGCATCGTCGGCATGTTGCTGGCCACACCGATCGTCGCGGTGATGAAGATCTTCTTCGAACGCTCCGAGCTCACTCGTCCGGTTGCCGACCTTCTCGCCGGTCGCCTCGACCGCCTCGGCGAAGCGCCTTGAGAAGAAGGGCGCACCTCGGAAACCGAGATGACTTCGGGCGGCTATCGGCTAGCCGTCGGAAACCGAGAGAACTTCGAGCGGGTTCTCGAAATCGATCGCCACCTCGAAGTCCACGCCCCGCGGGCCCGATCGGGCGACGACGCCGAAGGTGAGGGCGGGCGCAACGGACCCGTTCGCTTCGGTGAAACGCACGGTGCAGTCGCTGTCTTCCGCGATCGGTCCGAGGTCGCGCACATGGAATCGTCGGTCCCCGGGACGAGTCCCTGCGGTGATGGTTAGGCACAATCGCGTGCTTGGCAGTTCCCAGAGTGCCTACTGCGCAGCGACGGTCATAGCCTTACCGCATGTCCAACCACGCCGACGCCGCACCCCTTCGAGAAGCTGCCGAAGCCCCGGCGCCCCTGCTAAGATCTCTGAATCTCGGAGGGGTAGCGAAGCCTGGCCGTACCGCGCCCGACTCGAAATCGGGTTCTCGGGTTATAACCCCGGGACGTGGGTTCGAATCCCACCCCCTCCGCCTTTTTTTGTGGGCGAATCAGATGTGGTCGGGCCGCGTGATGGTCTCGAGCGGCTTCGAAAACTCGACCCTGATGCGGAAGTCGTCGCCCTCGCCGATCGACGTCTCGACGACGCGGCTGAATACCCGATGCGGAATCACGCGGCCGGCGGCGCCGTAGATCTCGAGCTCGCAGGGTTGGTCGCGGGGCAGGTAGCCGTCGACGCTCAGAAGGGCTCCGCCGCGGCTCACGTTCAACAGGATTCCCTGCCTCAAGACCGTCTCGGCGCCGAGGCGTTCGATGTGAAGGCGTACCGGGTAGAAGGAGTCACTGCGAGGGTGAGCGCGGCGCTCCGTCAGGCGGGTGGCCGTCGGGTCGTGTGATTCCGACGTCTGGTCGGTGTCCGTGGCTGGTTCCTCTACGGAATCGAGGATGCTCACAGGTCCCTCCTGCCCGAGTGCAGTGATCCAACTCGACAACGCCATCCACAACCGGCAGTAGGGTCGGCGGGCACGCCCGGCACGTGCTTTCAGGGTGAGAAAAAGCACGGCAAGGGGGTGCTGATCAGGGCGCACCCGCCGACACCAAATAGCTGCCGGTTCGTGTCCCTGATAGAGCAAGATGCTTGCCAACCCGATCGGACGGACTGGCGCCTTCCGTTGGTGAGTCGTGCCCAATACTGCCCAGGTGGCGACGAACCCCGCGTGCCACCAAACTGGAAGGGACGTTCCCTCGGATGGGTGCCGGATCAGCGGCCGAGTCGCGCAAGCTCGTCGTCGATCAGCTCAGCCACCATCTCGAATGGCACCGCTCCACCCGGTAGCGGCCGGCCGTTGACGAACACCGCCGGCGTACCGCTGACGCCGACCGACACGCCGGCACTCATCTCGGCGTCAACGCGATCCGCGTAGGTACCCGAGTCGAGACAGGCACTGAAGCGATCGACGTCCAGTTCGAGCTGCTCGGCCAGGCCCTTGAGACCGGGAACATCGAGGTTATCCCGCTGCGCGAAGTAGATGTCGTGCGCCTCCCAGAACTTGCCCTGGTCGAAAGCGCACAGCGAGGCCTCGGCTGCCTTCTGCGCGTTCGGATGGATGTCGCGCAACGGAAACTGCAGGAAAACGACCCTGATGTCGCCTTCATACGCTTCCTTGATCTGCTCGAGGGTCGCCGTAAACGACTGGCAATAGGGGCACTCGAAGTCGGAGAACTCGATCAGAGTCACCGGGGCGTCGGCGGGGCCGATGGAGGGCGCCCCGGCGGTGTCGATGGCCACACGGAAGGGCTCGTACAGGTAGTCGACGTCGCGTGCCTCGGCCACGCCCTCTGTGAACTCCTCCAGCACGGAGTCGCGGATCTGGCTCTCCAGGTAATTGCGAATCTGCGGCGCAATGCTCTCGAAGGCCCTTCCCTGAAGCTGCGTCTGATTCTGGATGTAGAAGAACTGGACGTCGTCGTCGCTGACATCGACCTTGTCGGCGAGCACCTCTTCGAGCAACGCCTCGACGCTGACGCCGCGGTCGGTCGCCTCGGCTTCGAGCAGCAGCTCGCGCACATGCCGGCGCATCGCCTCGTCGATCACCTGGTGCCGCTGGCTGAGGTACTGAAAGTCCATCTGCCCGAGCTGATCGCCGATCGCGTCCTGCAGATCGGCAAGCGTCACCTCTCGGCCGTCGACGACGGCGAGGACCTCTTGCGAGCTTGTCGCGGCACCGGGCGCCTGCGCGGTGGGCATGCCGCCGCCCGGTGACGACGTGCGTGCCGGCGATGCGTCAGGTGTCTCGGACCCGCATCCGATGAAAAGGAGCGCAACCGACAGAATCAGGGCGGCTCGGGACAACGAGACCCCTTGAGAGAACGGCGAGAGGTGGTTCATGACGATTAACATCCTTTCGGAAAGACCTTGGGGGGCGCTGAAAAGCCCGTGGGGCCTGCCGGAGACTGTTCGGCGCCGCTAAAGCCTAACAGGCCGGCGCGATGATGTTGGGTTCTCGGAGCCCCACGGACCTCGGGCGGACCTTCCCCCTTGACCAAATAATACGACTGTGCTATCGTCTTTTTTGCAGGCTTGGGGGCCGGAAGCCGTTGCCCTCCTGGCCGACCGAAAGAGGCTGTGCTGCCACGATCACACAGACCCACGGGAGGCTGAGTCCCGAGCCGACCAGTGACACGACATCACGGCCCCCACCCTGCTACCCCGCGGCGTTCGTCCGCGGGGCGTTTTTTTGTGCCCCGAACAACCGGCACGGCGACGTTCCACGGTCGAACGACCCAGCCTGCGGGGGGCGCAGCGGGCGGCGATGTGAACCTCTGGTCGGCTAGCGAGCCTCGCCCTTCTCTTCGAGCCGACGCAGTCGCGCTTCGATCTGCTCCAGCTTGTGCAAGATCATGACGTGGGTCTTCTTGGCGTCGATGCCGACGGGGCTTTGATCGCTGTGGATCGCCCGGGCGATGCGTTGGTAGTCGTCTTCGGGTATGTCCATCGGTCTCTCCTGCGGGGACGGCCTAGATGAGCTCGGGGTCGGCGATGATCTCCACCAGCGCCGGGCCGTCGTGAGCGAGGGCCTCGAGAATTGCCTCCTCCAGCTCGCTCTCGTCTCGAACACGCCGGCCGTGCCCGCCGCAATTGCGGGCGTACTCGGCGAAATTCGGGTTACGGAGAGAAGTCTGCCAGACCTGCCATCCGCCGGCGCGTTGTTCCTTGGAGATCTTGCCGAGCTCGCTGTTGTTCAGCAGCACGTGGGTGATGTTCATGCCGTACTTCACCGCGGTCGTGAGCTCGCCCATGTACTGGCCGAATCCGCCGTCGCCGGTGACCGCCACAACGGGACGCTCCGGCGCCGCCGCCCAGGCGCCCATGGCGGCGGGAAAACCGAACCCGATCGAGCCCAGGTACCCCGACATCAGCACGGTCTGCTCGGCGCACTCGAAATAGCGACCGAAGGAATACGTGTTGTTGCCGACGTCCACTGCGATGACGGCATCGTCGGGGATCGTGCGGTTGAGAGCGGCGAAGATCGCCGCCGAGTTGAGCCCATGCTCGCTACCGGCGGCGGCCCGGCTGGCTTTTTCGGCGCGCCACTGCTGCCACCGCCGCGCAATGTCGGCGCGTTGGTCGAAGAAGCTCGCGTCCGCCGGCAGGCTGTCAGCCAGCCTGCGAGCGGTGGTGGCGATGTCGCCCCAGACGGGCACCTCGACGGGGTGCGATTTGCCGAGCGCCATGCGGTCGAAGTCGACCTGCACGATCGGTTGCCGCCGCTCGATACCGGTGTGATCGGAAAACGAGGCACCGAAGACAACGAGCAGGTCGGCTTCGTTCATCAGCCCGCTCGCGATCGGCGTTCCGCTCCGTCCGAGCACGCCGGCGGCCAGGGGATGTTTGTCGGGTATCTGGCCCTTGGCCTTGAACGTCGTGAGTACGGGAGCGCTCAACCTCTCGGCCAGCGTCACCACGGCGTCCATACCGTCGCGCGCTCCATACCCCACGATAACCGCCGGCCGCTCGGCGGAGCCGATCCTCTCGGCGGCGGCCGCCAGGGCATCGTCCGGAGGCGTGATCTCGACAGGGCCGACGCGACCGCGCGGGCCGGCCGCTTCGGCGTCGTCGTCGAGTGGCTGAACCTGGACCTCGTCGGGAAAGATCAGATGCCCGACGTTGCGCTCGATGATGGCGTGTTTGAGGGCCAGCGACATGAGCTCGGCGTGCTTGCTGTTCGGAAGGACGGTCTGCGAAAACGCCGTCACGGCATCGAACGCGGAGGCCAGGTCGATCTCCTGAAAAGCGCCCGGGCCAAGCACCTGCGTGTTCACCTGGCCTGTGAGCGCCAGTACCGGAGCGCGGTCGACGCGGGCATCCCACAGCCCGGTCAGCAGGTTGGTTGCTCCCGGGCCGGCGATCGCCAGGCAGGCGGCCGGCCTGCCTGTGACCTTGGCGAAGCCCGAGCAGGCAAACGCCGCGGCGCCTTCGTGGCGGATGCCGACATAGTGAAGATTGCCCTCGGCCTCCTGCTTGCGAATCGCTTCGGCGACCCCCAGGTTGGAGTGCCCGACCATGCCGAACACGTGGGTCACGCCCCAGTTGACCATGGTTTCGACCATGACATCGGCGACCGTGGGCGTTGTCTCGACGAGCTCCTCGACGGCGACGTAGATGCCGTCGTCGCGTTCTTCGACCTCGAACGTGCCCACGCTGCCCTGCGCGCCCTCACCGCTGGCCGGATCGAAGCCCCAGCCGTGCCATGGGCAACGCAGGCAACCGTCCTCGATGGTTCCCTCCCCGAGCGGCCCTCCCTGATGCGGGCAACGGTTCTCGAGCGCGTGGTAGGCGCCGTCGACATGTGTCAGGGCGATCGAATCGCTGCCCGCCGAGGCCGTCTTCACCCGCCCCTCGGGAAGCTCGTCGAGCTCGGCAACCTTGTGCCAGACCTTCTCTCGTTCTCCCTCGTCGCCGGCGGGCTCCTGAGCCGTGGTGTCGAGGCCGGGATCGGCGAAATCGACATACCAGTGCGTGCCGTCACAGAAGGGCTTGTTCTTCGAACGGCCGCAGCGACACAGCGCGTAGTGCTCTTTCGAGGCGCCTTCGCCCCATTCATCGGTCTGAAGCTCCACCCCACCGGTAACGAAGTAGGGCCCGGCAGCGGTGACTTTGATCGACGGCGAGCGGTCCTGATCCCGGTGCTCATCGCCCTCGGTGGATTGGCTCAACGCGCCGGAGGGACAGCGGCGCGTTTGCTCGGCAACGCGCTCGGCCGGCGCTCCGTCGGGATCGATCCAGGGCTCCTCCCCCATCTTGAAAACCTCGGGAAGCTGGTCGGTGCAGTAACCGATGTGCGCGCAGACGCCGCGGTTGTCGTGCACCGTGACGCCCTCCCCCTCGTAGTCGCTGCGAAAATCCCACTCGCCATCGGTGAGCTTGGCACTGCGAAAGTCGGTCTTCTTGTGGGTGCCGTCGCAAAACGGCTTGCGCTTCGAGTGCCCACAGCGGCAGAGCGCGATGTTGCCCTTGCCGCGGTTTTCAGTGGAGATGGGGTTCCCTCCGGCATCGATCAAGTTGTCGAGCCCGTCGACCCGCAGGGATCCGTTCTCCCGCGGCTTGATGGTCGGCTTCGCCTTGGTCTCGTCAGCGCTCATGTGTCCTCCTTGACCGCTTCATTCTCGGTCAACCGCCGTTGAAGCGAAACCGTGCGGGTGTGTCGGCGGCTACTCGACGCGCGGTTTGGTAGGGTAAATCGGACATCTCGTCGAATCGCAGCACCTCCCAAGCCTCCGAAGGAGCTCACATGGCCACGGCCCACGCGCGTCACATCCTCGTTCCCACCGAAGACCAGGCCTCCGATCTGAAAACGCAGATCACCGACGGCGCCGACTTCGGCGAAATGGCCAGGCAGCATTCGACGTGCCCTTCGGGCGCAAGCGGCGGCGACCTGGGTCAGTTCGGCCCCGGCCAGATGGTCCCCGAGTTCGACGCGGTGATCTGGAAGGAGTCGGTGGGCGACGTACACGGCCCGGTGAAGACCTCCTTCGGCTACCACCTCATCGAGATCGTCAGCCGCACCGACTGAGTCTCTCTCGAGCGATCGGTCAGCAGGACAACGCCAGAACGGTCGAGGGAGACCTCCGACTCAGGCGGCGACTTCGACGTAGGTGACGTAGGCCTGCGGTCGGGGCACTTCGATACCGCTCTCCTTGAGCGGTGTCGATGTGAAACTCGACCGCCTCGCGCATCGTCGCCTCAACCTCGTCAATCGTCGCCCCGGTGGCGACGCAACCCTCGAGGTCGGGTGAGTAGGCGGCGTACCCCGTGTTGCTCTCTTCGATGATGACCAGGTATCTCATTTCGATAGTCCCGCCTGCTTCAAGATGCTTCTCAGCGTGCCCGACTCAGGCGGCGACGTCCACCAACCGGCGATACAAGCCGTCCGTCTGCACGAAGCGGTAGCCGCGTCCGGAGAGGTAGCGCACGGCGCCCCGAAACGAGGCGAAGGTGTCGGCGCCGTGAGTGCTCCACATGTAGCGGTGCAGGAAGCGCGATGTGGGGCTGCGCTCGGCGCTCCGTAGCGAGTCACAGCGGACCAGGTCGGTCATGTGCACGTTGTAGGCGATGAAACGATCGGGGCCGGCGATCGCTCGCAGCACGGCTTCGGTGGGTGACTTCATGAGCAGGCGGTAGGAATGGTTGAAGGGGATCGGAATCCCCCGCCATGTGCCGACCGGGAACTCCAGCAGGCGATCGGCGAGGACGAAGTAGTCGCCCTGCTTGAAGTCGGGGTGCGTGTTGCGCCCCTGCGCTACCGCCCTCATCACCGATGAGTCCCAGAGAAAGCCCTCGTCGAGCAGCGTATCGAAGAGCTCGTTGGTGAGCCGGTAGGTGTGCGCGCGGTACCCGGCCGGCGGGCGGCCGCAGAAGTCCGCAAACGCCGCCGCGCCTCGCCGCAGATCGTCGGGGGTGTCGCCCGGTCGGGCGTGATCGTAGCAATGGAGCTGCACGTCGACGCCGGCATCGAGGAGCAGCCGGCACACATCTTTTCGGTTTTCGAAGAACTGTCCCTCGACGAACGCGGTCACCGGCACCTCGAGCTCCGCCAGCAAGTCGAGGAATCGGTCGAGCTGAGATAGCGCCTCGGTACGTCCGGTGCCGTAATCGGACTCGACGTCGATCGAAAACGCCGCGACTCGCTCGGTGAGCGTGCGAGCTTCGACACCGACGCGACGCGGGTCGAGCAGTTCCATCGAGGGTTGCTTCGGGGAGTGCGTCGACACTAGAAGACGTCCCAGTCGTAGGGGGTCGCGTACCAGCCGTCGATCGAGGGCAAATCAATGCGCTGCTCGCCTTCTCCGATGCCCCCGCCGACGATCGACACCGGAGGCTGCAGCGCTCGCGGGCAGCGAGCCAATCCGGCGCGACGAAACGCCGTCTGCACGGTACCGGCAACATTGCCTCCGAAGCTTACGACGATGCTCACGCGATCGCCGGAGCGCAGGGCGTCGTCGATTCCGACGCGCAGGGCGGCGGCGTCCGACGCCTCCGTCCAGAAG
This sequence comes from uncultured Acidobacteriota bacterium, assembly GCA_964430745.1. Taxonomy (GTDB): domain Bacteria; phylum Acidobacteriota; class UBA890; order UBA890; family UBA890; genus CBDCGW01. Next base: position 13,539 of record CAYSHI010000152.1, read on the forward strand.
TCGCACACCACCAGGGCACGGAGGCCCTTGATATGCATCCGCCGCGTCACCACGTAGCCGATCGCACGTCCCTCGCGGTGCAGGTAGCGGATCTCGTAGTCGAAGTCGGGACGCTGGGGATAGCGCCAGTTCAGCATGGCGGCACGGCGCGGACTCCAGGCCACGACGGCTTCGGGCATCGACGCGTTCGCCACTTTGTCGAAGAGCTGATCGAAGGTGTCGCGCACTTCGACCTCGAGGCCGCGTGGGCGACGCCCCCCGGCGAGCGAGCTCCACCCGGGAACCACCGGGCGAACCCAGAACGGCAGGTAGCCGGCGCGCTGCTCGCCGAACTTGAGGAAACCGGGCGCCGAGCGCTCGTTCATCGGCACCGTGTAGGCGAGCCCCACGCCCATGCGACGCAGCAACTCGACGCCGAACGCGGTCATCGAGAGAAACACGCCGCGCCGCCGCAGGCGGCTGCTCACCCAGAGACGCACGTGAATGTAGACCGGCGCTTCCTCGCAGCCCCCGTCGGGTCGGCGCAGCTTCAGCGCCCACGGATGAAAAACGAAGTGGCCGACGATGTCCCGCGAGTCCGCCTCGCGCGCGACCACGACAAATCCCTGTCCGCACGGGTTGTCATCGACGAACCACCTGATCAGGTCGGCGGTCAGGGGCGTCAGCACATCTCCGGGGTCGGCGCCGCGCGAGGCCGCTTCGACGGCAGCGTAGTCGGCCGGCTCGGCAATCGTCAGCTCGACGTCTTCGCGGTGGACCGCCGCCGCCACGGCACGGACGAGAGCGGGGTCGATGGGTCCATTCACGGAGGGGCCGCGCCGGCTCGGATCGCGGGTCGGCCCGTTCGCATCGTGGGTTGGCCCATTCCCGGCGGGGGCGGAATCACCGTCGCCGTCATGCCTCGATGAGGCGGAGCTCATTGGGTCCCTGCTGCGGGTCCTACCGAGATGGGTCGCTCACGATCGGTCAGGTTCACCACGATGCCGTCGCAGGCGAGGATCAGGTCGTCGGGCGTGAGAATGATCTCGTGGCCCCAGACGCCGGCCCCGACGCCGAGCACCTCGAAGCGAAGTAGCTCTACGTCGACGAACGAGCGGAAACCGCGCGGCTGCCAATGAAACGGAGGCACCGAGCCGACCTCGTAGCCGGTGACCTCTTTGACCCCCTCGAGCGGGCACATCTTGATGTTGCGGTTCCCGATTGCCCGCTTCAGATGACTGGAGACGGCGCTCTTGTCGCCGCCGACCAACACCAGGACGCGCTCACCGTCGCCCGCCTCGAAGATCAGCGTCTTGACCATCTGCGCCTCGACGAAGCCGAGCGCGCGCGCCACGTTGGCGGCGCCCTTCTCGGTATCCGCCGGGAACTCGCGCTTCTCATAGGAGAGACCCAGCCCGTCGAGATGATCGTGGGCAGGCAGGTGCATCAGCGCCGCTCGAAGTTCGCTTCCATGAGCACCCAGTGATCCGGGTCGAGGAGCACCTCGCTCGGCGCCCGCTCGAGGGCAATGCGGGTCTGCGAGCTCGTCGCGGGCATCATGATGTGGCGGTCCAGCGTCTGCGGCCCCGGCGCCCGGCCCCGACCACCCCGTCCACCGCCGCCGATCGTCGCCGGATCCGGCGGCACCGTGATGCGGATCGGTATCGGCATCTCGAAGGTGTAGCCGTCGTCCTCGACCTGTTCCAGGTCGACGACCAGCTCGCCGGACTCGGCGTCCCACGACCAGCCGCCTCGAAGATGCGGCAGCCCCCCCTGATAGAGCCATTGCTCGAAGAAGGCCGTCAGATCGACCGTCGGCTCGAAGCTGTTCTCCATCACCTCGCGGAAATCGTCGGTGGACGCGTTGCCGTCGCGGTAGAGGCGATAGTACTCGCGGATCCCCGCCCAGAAGCGATCCTCGCCGATCGAGCCGCGCAACATGTGCAGGAACCAGGCGCCCTTCTGATAGGTCATACCGTTGGTGACCCGCGACATGTCGTCGAGGTTGTCGTGCACGATGCGATAGTCGGGGTTGTCCGCGTAGAACTCGAAGATGCGCCGTCGCGAGTCGCTGAGGCCGGCGAGGAAATCGTCGCGGCCGTATGCGTACTCGCGGTACAGCAAGGTGAAGTACGTCGCGAAACCCTCCGACAGCCAGACGTGGTCCCAGTCGTTCTCCGTCACCGCGTTTCCCCACCACTGGTGGGCGATCTCATGGATGATGACGTTGCGCCAGCGATCGGTGCGCTCGCCGGTAACGGAATTGTCGCCATAGAAGATCGCCGAAGCCGCCTCCATGCCGCCGCCGACGCTGTTGGACTGCACGTTGGCGAGCTTCTCGTACGAGTACGGGCCGATGGCGTCGCTGTAGTACTGCACGACATCCTTGGTGGGCCAGGAAAAGTCGTAGAAACCGGCGTCGCGGTCCTGGCGGTAGACCCAGGTCTGCAGCGACTTGCCGTCGTACTCGTCGTAGTAGTCCACCGCGAAGGGCGCGGCGCCGAGAACAAACAGCCAGGGCGCGATGGGTACCGACTGTTTCCAATGGGTGCGGCGAAAATCGCCCGCCGGCATGCCGGCGGCGGCGCGGGCGGCATCGAGCGGACCGCCCGCGAGGTCCGATTCCTCTACCAGCAGGCCGTTGCTGATCACGCGGTAGTGCAGCGGCGCCGTCACCACCATCTCCGAGGTCGCCTTCTCGTAGGGATGATCGATCGTCGGCAGCCAGTTGCGGGCCTTGTTCGGCCAGTTGTCCGAGAAAAACGTGCGATCGCCGTGCATGTTGTCGCCGATCACCAGGCCCGTTGCAGCCGTGCCGCCGTAGTGAATGCGGAAGCGACGTATCTCGCTGCGGCGCGCCCGCGAATCCAAGGTGATCAGCAGGCGGTCGGCAGCGTGGCTGAAATCGAGCGGAGCACCCGCCGGCGCGGGTTCGTTCGGGCTCTCGCCGATGAGCATGCGCGAACCGTCACCGAGCACCTCCTCGACGGCGTCGACAGCCATCCCGGTGGGCGAGCCCGGCTCGCCGCCGATGAGGTCGAGCTCGAAATCGGCAACACCGTCGGCCAGAAAGCGCACCTGCACGGTGGCGACGCCGCTGATGCGGTCGCTCGCATCGGAGAGCAGGAGCTCGAACCGATAATGAAGCACGTCGAGATTCGGGTTCTTCGGGTAGGTGTCCGCCGGGGCCGTCACCGACGAGCCGACCAATACCAATGCCATGACGACGATTGCGGGAGCTCGAACTCTCATGCCCTCACCTCTTGAAGCGCCGCGCCGTTGCCCGCCGGACGACGCCGTTGTCCTGTGAGGACCCGACTATACCCGACGCACGTACCGCGCAGCGGCGGCACATAGTGGTTATGCTCCAGGAAGAATATCAACGGGTCGCCGAGCCGACCCGACGGCGCCCTGACGAAGCGTCTCACCCACACGGGAGCAGCCATGGATGACGAGAACAAATTCGAAAACCTCTTCGAGCTGGACACCAGCAAGATCCCGAGGCCCGACGTTCCCAAAAACCTGGTCCTCACCATCATCGGCGGCATCGTGCTGCTGGCGGTGGCGTGGTCGGCCTTCTACCAGGTGCAGCCGGAGGAGGTCGGCATCGTGCTGCGCTTCGGTAAGTACATCAAGACGACCGACCCCGGCCTGCGCCTGAAGATCCCCCTGGTCGACAGCGTGGAGATGGTGCCGGTGCAGCGCCAGCTCAAACAGGAGTTCGGCTTCCGCACCGTCGACGCCGACGTACGCTCTACCTTCACCGCGGCGCAGTTCGCCGACGAAGCCCTCATGCTCACCGGCGACCTCAACGTCGCGGTCGTGGAATGGATCGTCCAGTACCGAATCTCCAACCCGTTCAACAACCTCTTTCGCGTGCGCAACGTCCAGGACACCTTCCGCGACATGAACGAAGCCGTCATGCGGGAGATCGTCGGCGACCGCACCGTGACCGAGGTGCTCACGGTGGGCCGCCAGGAAATCGAGACGCGGGCCAAGGAGCTGTTGCAGGAGCTCTGTAACCAGTACGAAACCGGCATCACCGTCGATCAGGTGGTGCTTCAAGACGTCAATCCGCCGGATCCCGTGAAGCCCTCGTGGGACGAGGTCAACCAGGCGCAGCAACAGCGAGACACCATCATCAACGAGGCGCAAACGCGCTACAACCAGGTGATCCCGCGCGCCACCGGTGAGGCCCAGCAGACCATCCTGCAGGCCGAGGGCTACGCCCTCGATCGTGTCAACCGCTCGGAGGGCGACGCGGCGCGCTTCAAGGCCCTCTATGAAGAGTATCGACAGGCTCCCGACGTCACACGGCAGCGTCTCTACCTCGAGACCATGCAGAACTTGCTGCCGCGCCTCGGCGGCAAGCTCTTCATCGACGAGGACGCCCAGGGAGTCTTGCCTCTGCTGCCCCTCGAATCATTGCAACGATTGGCGCCGGGTAGCGGCGGGGGCCCCGGTGGCGGACAGAGCCAGGAGGACAACCGATGAACGCCAAGGCGCTAATTGCAGGTCTGATCGCACTCGGCATCCTCATCGTCTTGTCGAGCGCGCTGTTTGTGGTCGACGAGACCCAACAGGTGATCATCACGCAGTTCGGCGAGCCCGTCGGCGAAGCAGTCGACGAGCCGGGCCTCCACATGAAAACGCCGTTCATCCAGGAAGCCAACTACTTCGACAAGCGTTTTCTGGAGTGGGACGGTCTCGCCAACCAGGTGCCGACACGCGACAAGCGCTTCATCTGGGTCGACACCTACGCGCGCTGGCGCATTACCGATCCGCTGCTGTTCTTCCAGCGCCTGCGTGACGAGCGCGGCGCGCAGACCCGCCTCGACGATATTCTCGACGGCGAGACTCGCAACGCGGTGGCCCGACACAACCTGGTGGAAGTGGTGCGCAGCAGCAATCGCGACCCGGCCACCATTCTATTGGGCGACGATTCGGAGACCGGCATCCTCGAGCTGGTCGAGATCGGCCGGGAGGCGATAACGCAGGAAATCCACGCGGCCGCACAGGCACGCGCCAACGACCTCGGCATCGAGATCCTCGACCTGCGCTTCAAACGCATCAACTACGTCGAGGAGGTAAGGCTCGACGTGTTCAACCGCATGATCGCCGAGCGCAACCGCATCGCCGAGCGCTACCGCTCGGAGGGCCAAGGCGAGTCGGCGCGCATCGACGGCGAGCGCGAGCGCGAGCTCCAGCGTATCCAGTCGGAGGCCTACCGCACCGCGCAGGAGATCAGCGGCCAGGCGGATGCCGACTCGACACGCATCTACGCCGAGGCCCACAATCGCGATCCGGACTTCTACGCTTTCTTGAAGAGCTTGGAGACTTACGAGCTCACGGCTGATCAGTCGACCATCATGATCCTGACCACCGACAGCGACCTGCTGGGGTTCTTGAAGGCCAAACAGTAGCTTCGCGCGTCCGGACGAATTCGCCGAAAACCGGTCGGCGGCTCCTCGACTCCCGGCATGTCGAGGGGCCGCGACGCGGTTGCGGACCGGGCGGACCGGGCGAACGGCGAGGAGGCGGACGGCGAGGAGATCGAACCCGCCCCTTGCTGACCCCCGGCGTCCGGGTCAGTCGTCGTTCTCGTCTTTCTTGTTGTTGCGGTCGTGATCCCGCAGCGCCTGGTCGAGCGCCGCCCGTTCGGCTGCACCGCCGAAGAGCGTGACGCCGGTCTGTGACAGATCGTGCACCACCTCGTCGACGGAGCGCGTCGACTGGCGCCGCTGGTAGTCACTGATGTCGCCGATGAACGGCCACAGGCGCTCGCGAATCGCCGGCGGCAGTACCTGCTCCAGATACTCGAGCGAGAGGCTCTCGAGGTTCTCGTCGTCCATGACGATGCCGTGGAAGGCAGTTTTGACCGCGCTCGGATCGAGCACCAGGGAAAGCTGGCGAAAGGTGTGCTCGAGGCTGAGCTCGCCGCGCACGTCGACGCGCTGGCCGACGAAATCGTCCTCGCCCGCCTCCGATCCGTCGAGGATCTTCTGCAGCTCCCAAATCGGACGATCGCGACCCACCTCGCGCTCGATGGCCGCCCACACCTGCGCCCGCCATGCGCCCGACGACTCGACGAGCCCCGCATCCCGGCGTCGGCCGAGGGCAACCGCGGCACGGTAACGAACCTCGAACCGGCCTGCCGCCAGGGCGTCGACCAGGGCCTGATGAGCCTGCGGCGTGTCGCTTTCGGAGAGGATCCGCGGAATGCGCCGGCGGATGACGAAATCGGCGTTCTCGTCGAGCAGCGTTTCGATCAGATGATCGAGCGCCGGCTCACCCACCTTCAGAAGCGCCTTCACCGCGCGCGTGTAGAAGTGGCTGCGCGCCAGCAGTCGCGTCAGGGGTTCGACATGCGTGGCGTCCCAGTCGTTGAACTCCGCCAGCGCACGCTCGACGACGGTGTTGTCCGCGGAGCCGATGCGCTCCACGATCGGGCTGTCTTCGTCGATCGCGGCCGCCGCTGGGTCGGTTGCATCTTCTCCGTCGAGGCTCACCCCGGCCTTCGCCAGCTCCAACTGAAGGTCCAGGCGGGTCAACGTGACGGTTAACAGGTTGCGCGCATCGAAATCGCTGGTGTCGACGCCTTCCCCGCCGTCGCGCAGCCGATCGCGTACGGTGCGCGTGTATTCCGCCCCGGTCTTCAGACCCACGTAGATGAACACCACCGCCAGCACCATGACCCACAGCGACAGGTACTGCGACGGCCATTTCGCCAGCGTCACCCACAAGAAGAGAATGCCGGCGGCGATCCCGCCCCCCGCGTTGTCGACGACCGAGTCGATGAAAGCCTTCGTCTTGCGTCGAACGTCCGGTGCCACCGGGACGTAGAGATACTCCATCACCGAGCGGTGAAGTGACTTGCGCAGCGAGTTGTCGGCGCCGCGAGCGACGGTAGCGACGAGAAACGAAGGCCAGGCAACCAGAAGCGCCGCCGAGCCCGCGAACAACATCGCCGGAAGAAGCGATAGGCTGACGGCGATGCCGGCGGAAGACATCAGTCGCGAAACCACGAACACCTGCACCAACAACGAGATCACGCCGGTCCAGCCGTAGAAGGCGCCGAAGAAGCTCGCCATCTCGGCTTCGGAGGTGAGCTGTGAGCTGACGATCTCCTTGAACTGATAGTCGAGGATCGTGGAGGCCATCGTCGCAACCATCACGATGAGGGCGATATTGCGCAGATGGGGGCGCCCCAGAATCAGCGACAGCCCCTCGCGAATACTCGTGCTCTGCCGCCCGCCTTGAAGGTGGTGCGCCGTCAGCTTCGGCATCGATAACTGAATCAGCCCCGTCATCGCGAGCAGGAAGATGAGACCGAAGGTGAGCTCGAGGGTATCGAAACGACGGGTGAGGGGGCCGAGAGAAACGCCTGTGACCATCGCGCCCAGGGTGCCGCCGGCGCCGACGAGACCGAACACCCGCTTGGCCTGGCGAATGGAAAACTGCTCCGACGTCACCATCCAGAACCCGGTGGTCAAGAGCGACGAGCCCAACAACGTCACCAGGTAGAAGAGTACGTTCGCCACTACCGGCGCCGGCCCGCTGAGGAGTCGCAGGACCCCGATCCCGGCCGCGAGGGCCACCATGTAGTAGATGAACACATTGCGAGGATTGCCGGTGGACATCAGGCGCCCGAACAGGCCCGCCGACGGCAAGCTCAGGACCGCCGCCCCGATGATGACGTACGGCAGGGTCTCGACGGGGAACGCGGCGAGAAAGAACGCTTCACGCAGCGACTTCGCCAAGATGAGGAAAGAGATCACGCAGAAGGCGCCGAGAAGCGACAACAGCACCTTGCGCCCTTCCCCCGGGCGCACATCGAACCACCGTGTGAGAAGCTCTGAAAGATCCATCGCGCCGAAAGCATACCCTCATACCCCTCCCAAAGTTTCAGGAGATCCGTCATGACAGGCTCGAGAGCCTCGAACACGTCGCGAGCGGCAATGCCCGCTCTTGCCGTCATCACGCTACTGGCCGTGTTGCCGGCGGGGAGCGTGCTTGCGGGGCCGCAACCACAGGCCCAAGCCTCGGAGTTCAGCGCCGCCATTCAGGCCGCGGTGCAGAGTGTGTTGCCGGCCGTCGTGCAGATCACCACCAGCGGCTACGCTCCCGTGCAGCCCGGTCAACGAAGCTCGGAGCTGCTTTCGCGGAGGCAAGGCGGCGGTTCGGGCGTGATCGTCGACCCCGAGGGGTTCATCGTCACCAACGCTCACGTCGTCGAGGGTGCCCGACGAATCCAGGTCCGCCTGCCGCTGTCCACCTCTGGAATCGAGGCCGGCGAGTCGATTCTCCAGCGCGCCGGTGACACCGTCGGCGCCACGGTCGTCGGCATCGACCGAGAGACAGATCTCGCCGTGCTCAAGATTGCCCGCACCGGCTTGCCGTCGCTCGAGCTCGGCGATTCCGACAACGTCCGCACCGGAATGGTGGTGCTGGCATTCGGCAGCCCGTTCGGATTGGAGAACTCGGTGTCGATGGGAGTGGTCAGCGCCCCGGCTCGCCAGCTTCAGGCGGAAGCGCCGATGATCTACATCCAGACCGACGCCACCATCAACCCGGGCAACAGCGGCGGCCCCCTGGTGGACACAACCGGGCGTGTCATCGGCATCAACACGCTCATCTTCAGCCAGGCCGGCGGCAGCGACGGCATCGGTTTTGCGGCGCCGAGCAACATCGTGCGGTTCGTCTACGAGCAGATCAAGACGAACTTCCGGGTGCAGCGCGGCATAATCGGCGTCGGCGCACAGACGATCACGCCGATACTCGCGGACGGCCTCGGCCTGCCGCGTGACCACGGCATCGTGATTACCGACGTCTACCCGGGCTCACCGGCGCAGGAAGCCGGTTTGCAGATCGGCGACGTAGTCGTGGCGATGGATGGGCGGCCGATGGAAAACGCGCGGCAGCTCGAGGTGAATCTCTATGGAAAGCCGATCGGCAACCAGGTGGCCCTCGACCTCATTCGCGCCAACGAGACCATCCGCCGTCGTGTGACCGTGGTGGCGCGTCCGAACGAGGGGCAAGAGTTCATCGACATGACCTCGCCGGAACGCAACCTGGTGCCCGAGCTGGGCCTCCTGTGCATCACCGTCGACGAGCGCATCGCTCCGTTGCTGGGGCAGATGCGCGTGCCCGCGGGTGTGTTGGTGGCGGCCAAGGCACAGGCGGTCGGCCCGGGAGCGGGATTTCAGCCCGGCGACGTGATTCACATGATCAACCGGACCCCGGTCTCGACCCTTGAGCTGCTCGAGGGTCGAGACCGGGAAGTTCAACACCTACGATCCCGTCGTCGTGCAGATCGAGCGCCGGGGAAGGCTCCAGTTTATTTCCTTTGAAATGGAGTGAGTGCTCCCTAAGCTGATTACGTTGTCGAAGTCGTCCACATCCGGGCATGAGCGCGGATCGCCGAACGGGGGTAGTCGTGGAACAGGAACTAGCCAAGCTCATCGGTCAGCAGGTTCCGATCAAGACCCGCACCGGCGGACGCATGATGGACTTCATCTTCGAGGTGCATCCGGGTGTGGTGGTCCTCACGACCAACGCTGACGGCACGGGACGTCGCACGCTTCTGTCGGTCGATTGCATCGAGTCGGTCACCTTCGGCGGCCCTGGAGCGGCGACCGCCGCGGCCGCAACCGGAGCAGCCGCCGTGGCGGCACCGCGCCCGAACTGGATGCCCGAGCAGTAGCACCCCGCGGCCGCACATTAGCACCCCGCGGCCGGACATCGGCTGAAGACAGAGGTCGACACGGGAGGTTCGATCGGCGAAGACCCCTTCGGCGAGCGGCTTCCTCCCGACCTTCCCTCGAGCACGGCGCGCCTGTTGTTGTCTCCCTGCCGTCGCGGATAGAGTTTCCTGCAACCTCCAGACGGCGTCGGTGCGCCCGGAGGCAACCTGAGAGACTTCATGCTCGAAGCCGGCGACCGCATCGGCCGATACCGTATCGTCCATCTGATCGGCAGCGGAGGCATGGGCGAGGTGTATCTCGCCGAGGACACGGAGTTGCAGCGCCGTGTCGCCATCAAGCTCTTCACGCGAGATCTACCGGACGCCGATGCCGGACGCGATCATTTGCTGCACGAGGCGCGCGCTGCATCGGCCCTCTCGCACCCCAACGTGTGCACCGTGTTCGAGGTCGGCGAGGATGACGGCCGGGCCTACATCGCGATGGAGTACGTCGACGGTCGCACGCTCGATGCGCTGATCGCCGCCCGCGACCTGCCCACCGAACGCGTCGTACGCTACGGCGCACAGATCGCGGAAGCCGTCGCCCACGCCCACGAAAACGCCGTCATCCACCGAGATCTCAAGAGCGCCAACGTGGTGATCACCCACGACGGCCGCGCAAAGGTGCTCGATTTCGGCCTGGCATCCACCGCCACGGACAGCGCGGATCCCGCAACCCGGGACGTCACTTCGGCGGAAATGGGTCGCGTTTCCGGCACCCTCTCGTACATGGCGCCGGAGACCCTGCGAGGCCGGCCGGCCGACGCCCGCAGCGACATTTGGGCCATCGGCGTGATCCTCTACGAAGCGGCAACGGGGCACCTGCCCTTCCGGGGCGAGACCTCCTTCGAGGTGTCTACCGCGGTCATGAAGGAATCGGCCGAGCTACCCGGGGACTCCTCCCCCGGCCTCCGCGCCGTGATCCTGCAATGCTTGCAGAAGGCGCCCGGAGAGCGCTATCAATCGGCAGCGGAGGTGCGGGCGGCTCTCGATGCGCTGCAATCCGGAGCCACGACGAGTGCCGACGCGGTCTCCGCCGACCTGGCGGCGGCGGCTCGCGCCTCGGGCACACCCCGATGGCTGCCGTTCGCCGCGGCGTTCTCCGTGGTGGCGGTCATCGCCCTCGCCGGCTGGGTGATCTTCGGGCCCGGCGGCGGGCGGGCGGGGGACGAGGCTGCAACCGAATCAACAACCGTGGCCGGCGCAGCGATCGGAGCCTCCGGGCGTCCCACGATCGCCGTCTTGCCCTTCCGGGATCGCACAGGCGCCGAAGAGCTCGGCTGGCTCGCCGAGGGCGTGCCCAGCATGCTGCTCACCAGCCTGGCGCAGACGGAGGGGCTCGATGTCGTCAGCAACAGCCGGGTGCAGCAGATCGTGGCACAGATGGGCGAAGAAACGCTTCAAGACCTCGATGCGGACGCGCTGGCCGAGTTCGCACGACGCTCGGGCGCGGGAGCCGTGGTGGCCGGCGACCTCTACTTCACCGGCACCGAATACCGATTCGACGTGCAGGTCGAAGACATCGGCGCCGGACGCGTACTCAATGCCTACAGCGCCACCGGGCCGTTCGTCTTCCCACTCGTCGACGAGCTGTCGGAGCGGATTCGTACGGGGTTGGAGCTCGGTGAGGTGCCCGCGACACAGGGCATCGCCGACGTCACCACCGATTCCCTCGAGGCCTGGCGCCACTATGACGAAGGCCTACTGGCGCAAGCCAATCTTCGTTACTCCGACGCCATGCGGGCGTTCGAGGAGGCGCTTCGTGCCGACCCGGATTTCGTCATGGCGCACTACCACCTCGGACGTCTCTTCGCCCTGCTACCCGATCCCGACGCCGCCGCCGCACAAACCGACTACGTCATCGCCAACATCGATCGGGTCCCCGAGCGCGACCGCTTGCTGGTGGAAGGCGTGTACGCCGCCTATCGCGATGAGGACTTCGCCCGCGCCGAGGATCTCCTCCAGGAACTGGTGCGTCAGTACCCCGACCACGTAACCGGCTGGGTACGGCTCGTCGGCGTGCAAGGTCGAGGTTTGGGCTACAGCGACCAGCAGATCGAGACCCTGCAACGGGGTATCGAGGCAAATCCCGCTTCGGGTTTGCTCCACAATCAGCTCGGCTATGCCCTCGCCGACCACGGCAGGTACGCCGAAGCGGTGCGGGTCATCGAGCGCTACGTCGAGCTCAACCCCGAAGAGCCCAACGCATACGACAGCCTCGCCGAGATGTATGTGTTGAGTGGCCAGCCCGAGGACGCCTTCCAAAAGTACGGCGAAGTGCTCGAGCACGACCCGCAGTGGTTCGGCGCCTACTTCGGGCGCACGCTCACCTCGGCGATGCTCGGGCGCTACGACGTCGCCTTCGACGAGCTCGAGAAGTTCCAGGAAACCTGGATCGGCGCCAGCCGGGGCGCGCCCAGTATCTACGGTGAGGTAGCCGCCATACTGCTCTCCAAACTGGGTCGCTATGAGGAAGCCATGCAACACCTCCGCGCTTCCCAGGAGGAGTCTGAGCGGGCCGGTGTGCCGCTGTTGGAGAAGGCAGCGGAGGTGTTCGGCGTCCACGTCGCCCTCGAATCCGGCGATTTGGCGACCGCCCGGGACTTCGCGGAACAGGCGCTCGACGGCTTGGCGCAGGTCGATGATCCGGCTGCCCGCAGGAGCATCGAGTACACCGTGCGGGGCATGCAGGCGATCATGGATGCCCGCGAGGGTGATGTGGAATCGGCGCAGCGGGCGCTCGATGAGTTACGCGGGGAACCCGCCGAGAACACCGACGCCGCCCATAACGCCCACCTGGTAGCCGCCGAGCTGGCGCACGCAACCGGCGACTGGGGCATGGCGGAGCAGTCGTCCCGTGCCGCCGAGCCGGCACTCAAAGCATTCTACTCAGCCTCGGTCCCCCCACCGACGATGCTCGGCAACAACCACGTGTTTCGCGACGGCGTGGCGCGGGCACGAGCCGCAGTCGGCGATATCGACGGCGCCATTCGTATCTACCGCAGTCTGATCACGGTGGACATCAGCTCCAAGTACAACGCCTTCCTCGACCCGCGCTACGTGCTGCGCCTCGCCGAGCTGCTTGACGAAGCCGGCGAAGTCGAAGAGGCACGCGAGCAGTACCTGCGCTTTGCCGAGCTGTGGGAAGGCGCCGACGATCGCTTTCAGCCCACCGTCCAACGCGCCCGCGAACGCGCCGCCGAGCTCGGCAGCTGAAACACCCCCGGCCACGCGAGAACCCGTCGTGCCGCCCGACGCTCGGCTCCGTCTGAGCGCTCGGACGAAGCCCGTCGCCCCCTTGAGCGTTGTCGGAGGGCGCCGAGCGCAAGGCGCGCGCAGCGCAGAGAGACGAAGGCGTACACCCGTACGCCGCAGTCGAACGAGCAAGTCGCAACGCCGCGATCGGCGCCCTCCGACGACGCTAACCGCCCTTCTTTTTGACCCTCTCGACAGGCCGCTGCAAGCCACGACCGGGCCGAGTGGCCTGGCGTGTACGCATGTCGAAGCGGTCGCCCGGTGCGAGGAAGTAAAACGACCCGCCCTTGCCGGCAGGGCCATCGGCGCCGGCCGGACCGCCCTCGACCTGAGCGTCGGCGTCGTGGATGAGAACGTAACCCTGGCCCATGACGGTGAAGATGTCGCCCTGCACGACGATGGCGGTGTTCTCGTCGATGCCGATGCCGAGAAGCTCAGGCTTTTCCTCGATGATCTCGATGAGATCGAACTGGCGGTTGCGCATGATCACGTGCTGGTCGATGGCGGTGCCCTTGAGAAAGGCGAGCCCCTCGGTGTGATCGCCCATCATGATGGTGTTGCCGCTGGTGTCACCGCGGGCCAGGTACTCGCCCTGGATGGTGGCGCCTGCCGACGATCCGCCGATGACCCCGCCGCGCGACAGCACCTGCCACATCTCGTGGTGCGTCTTGGTGCCCAGGTAGGAGTCGGCCAGATGCCACTGCCGCCCACCGTTGAACCACACGCCGCGGGCGCGCTTGAGCGGCTCGACGAAGGCGTCGGAGTCGGCGACGGCGCGGTCTTTCGTGTGCAGCACGGTCAAATCGGTGGCGCCGGCTCGCTTCCAACCCTGCAGCCCGGAGCTCCACTCGTCGTACTCCTGCCCGCCGCCGGCGGTGGGCACGATCACGATCGGGGCGTCGGGTCCACCGGCGAGGTCCAGGAACCGCTCGCGGATGGCCGGATCCCTCATTGCCCCACCGACGATTACCAGCGAGCCGTTCGCCGGGCCGAATTCGGGAGCACGCTGCCCTCGTCCTTGCTCGGCCGCATGCGCCACATTCGACGCGGTGGCGGGGATGATCAATACGAGGGCGCAAACGATCAGCGGGGCGATGATGCGAATTCGCTTCATGGGTTCGGTCTCCCGGAGAGTCGGAATGTGGCGAAGGTCCACGCACGCAACGGCGGTCGGCGCCGCGAGGCGTTACCCGCGGGTTCGCGCCCGGATAGTACCGAGACGCGGTGATGCCGACAATGCCTTGTTGTCCCGGGTTGTCGCCGGGGCTAAAGTCCGCCTATGGTCCGCCGACGCCCGATTCTTGGGCTCTCTCGTTCCGAAGACACGCACCTTCACTCGAGCCTGGATACCCATCCGATGCCGCAAAATCGTTCGCCACGCCCGTTGGCAGTCGCCGCCATGGCCCTCGCCGTATCGCTCGTTGCGCCGGGGCTGACCGACAGTCGTAGCGCCGCCGCGCAGAGCAACATCCCGACGCCCGAATCCGTGCTCGGATTCACGGTGGGCGCCGACTTCGAGCTCGCCACCTACGACGAGTCGATGGCCTACTTCCGCACCCTCGATGCCGCCACCGACCGCCTGCAGATCGAGGACGTCGGCCGCACCTCGGAGGGACGACCCTGGTACGTGGCGCTCATCTCCTCGTCGGAGAATCTGGCCAACCTCGAGCGCTATCGCGAGATTTCCCAACGGCTGGCCCATCCCGAAGGACTCACCGACGACGACGCGCGCGCCCTCGCCCGCGAAGGCAAGCCGATCGTCGACATCAGCGGCGGCCTGCACGCCTCGGAGGTGGCCGGCGCGCAACACACGATGCTTCTCGCGTACGACCTGCTCACCGGTGACGACGCCGAGACGGCCGCCATCCTCGACAACGTCATTCTGGTTCTGTGGCCCTCTCTCAATCCCGACGGGCAGAACATCGTCGTGGAGTGGTACGAATCGAACCTCGGAACGCCGTACGAGGCCTCGGGCGTGCCGCGCCTCTACCAGAAGTACATCGGCCACGACAACAACCGCGACGCCTACATGCTCAACCAGGTGGAGTCGCGGGTGGCGGCGCGCACCTGGAGGTATTGGGAGCCGCAGATCATCTTCGTGCACCACCAGTCGTCGCCCTTTCCGACGCGGATCTGGCTGCCGCCCTTCGCCGAGCCGATCGCGCCGCGGGTACACCCGCTCATGTCGCGCACGGTGAACTTCGTCGGCATGGCGATGGCCCAGGCACTCGAGGAGCGCGGCCAACGCGGCGCCGTGCACATGGGTACCGGTTTCGACGCCTGGTATCCGGGCTACATCGACTACCTGCCGATGCTGCAAAACGAGGCCGCGTGGTGGACGGAGACGGCCGCCGCCGGCTATGCGACGCCGCGCCTTTACACGATCAACGACTTTCCCCAGAGCCGCGCCGGGTTGCGGCCCGAATCGCTCTATTCGAGCCCGTGGCAAGGCGGTTGGTGGCGGCTGCGCGACGCCGTCGACTACATGGAAACCGCCTCGATCGCGACCCTCGATTTTGCCGCGAAATACGGCTTCGACTTACTGTACAACCGCTACCAGGCGGGGCGCGACACCATCGCCAAGTACCGGTCCGAGCCACCCTACGCCTACGTCATCCCGCAGCAGCAACGCGATCCGGTGGCGGCCGTGGAGATGCTTCGGCGCCTGGCATTCAACGGCTTGCGGATCTATCAGCTCCGCGAGGCTGCTGCCGTCGACGGAATCGACTACGCCGCCGGCACCTGGGTGATGCCGATGGATCAGGAGTTCGCCGAGCTGGCCCGCCAGGTGCTCGACGTTCAGGACTACCCGGACCTGCGCGAATACCCCGAGGGCCCGCCGGAGCAACCCTACGACGCGGCGGGCTGGACGCTGTCGGCGCAGATGGGCGTGCATGTGATCGCCGCCTCTCAGCCGTTGGACGATGAGCTGCGACGGCTTCTCGATCCGGTCACGGGCGAAGCGGTCGATTGGCGCCTGTCGACCTCGACGGTCGACAGCGCGGCCCGGTTGGCTCCGGGCGCCGGCTGGTACGAGGTCGAGGAATCGCGCGAGGGGCCCGCGATAACGGCCGACGACGTTGCCGCCTTCGACAGCGTTCCGGGACTGGGCTTCGATACAAATTCGGTGGCCGCCGGCATCGTGCCGCCCGCCGGCGTGTTGAGCGGCAGCGGCGCTTCGATTGCCATCGACGCGGGACAGAACAACGCCTTTCGCGCCGTCAACGAGGCCTGGCGGGCGGGCGCCACGGTTGCGTTCGAGCCCGGCACGTCTTCGGACGACGGCGAGCCCGGCACCAGCGGCCGCTATCTCGTACGCGGCCTCGACGACGCGGAGGCAAGCCGCATCGTCGCCGAGCTCGCGCTGCGCGCCGAGCGGACCTCCGCGACCGGAGTCGGGCTCGACCACCCGCGAATCGGCATGTTCCGTCCGTGGAGCGCCAGCATGGACGAGGGCTGGACCCGCTGGCTGCTCGAGCAGTACGGCTTCGACTTCGCCAACCTGCGCAACCACGACTTTCAGGCGGGATCGTTGCGGGATCGCTTCGACGTCATCGTGTTGGCCGACTATCGCAGCCGACAAATCATCGACGGCACCACCGCGGGCAGCGTCCCGGGACGTTACGCGGGCGGCATCGGCGAGGAGGGCGTGCGCGAGCTCGATCGCTTCGTGCGCGAGGGCGGCACGCTCGTGTGCATGAACTCGAGCAGCGAATTCGCCATCGAGCATCTCGCACTACCGGTGCGCAACGTCGTGGCGGGCCTCGGCCGCGGCGAGTTCTTCAACGGAGGCTCGATTCTCGAGGTCGTCACCGATCCTGCTCATCCGGTGATGTCCGGCATGCCGGAGCGCGCCAACGTCTTTTTTGCCCGCAGCCCGGTGTTCACAACCGAGGAGGGCTTCGAAGGCGCTGCCCTGGCCAAGTACCAGGAGGCCGGGACGCCCCTCGTATCCGGCTATCTGTTGGGCGAGGAACACCTGCAGGGCTATGCGGCCGCGCTCGACGTGCGCCACGGCGACGGCCACGTCGTGTTGATCGGCTTCCGGCCGCAGTGGCGGGGACAGCCCTTCGGGACCTTCCGCGTGTTGTTCAATGCCGCCCTGTTCTCGGGCAACGTGGCCGAAGAGGCCCCGACAGAGACGGCCTTCTGGCAGGCGCCGGACCCGGAGGAAGGCGAGGGAGGCGGGGGACGCGAAGCAGGCGAGGGACGCGGACCAGACGAGGGGCGCGAAGCAGGCGAG
Source organism: uncultured Acidobacteriota bacterium (assembly GCA_964430745.1). Classification (GTDB taxonomy): domain Bacteria; phylum Acidobacteriota; class UBA890; order UBA890; family UBA890; genus CBDCGW01. The sequence continues at coordinate 30,758 of CAYSHI010000152.1, forward strand.
GGAGGCCGGCAATGATCATCCACCCTCGGATGTCGCCGGCACCCGCCCGCCGCACGCCGGCGCCAGCCGCCGTTATTCCGGCACCCACCGGTCGCGCGCTGCCCCTCTTGATCGTAACGGCTCTGTCGTTGACGTTCTTCGGCTGCTCCGGCGCCCCCGAGTCGGGCGAGCAGGCCCAGCCGGGTGCACAAGCCGGGCAGGACGCCGCTACGGAGCCGACCGGGAGCGCCACCCAGCCGGAGGTTTTGATACCGGCGCCCGAGTTTGCCGACCTCGAGTTGCGTAACCAGAACGACGAAGTGGTGATATTCGAAGAGTTACGCGGCAAGCCCACGTTGCTGGCGTTCATCTACACACGGTGTCCGATGCCGATGATGTGCCCGGCCACCATGCTCCGCTTCCAGGAGGTGCAGAAGGAGCTGTCGGAGGAACAGCGCGCCCGCGTGCAGCTGATAACGGTGAGCTTCGACCCGGCAAACGACACCCCCGCGGTCCTGGCGGAGTTCGGCGAGCTCTGGGACGCCGACACCAGCTTCTGGTCGCTACTCACCGGTAGCGAGGAGAACATCCGAGCCGTAGCCTCGGCCTACGGCGCCTGGTACGAGCAAACCGAGGACGGCAACTTCGACCATCCGATGTACAGCATGATCCTGTTTCCAGACGGCGCCCTGCACGAGATCTTGCGCGGCTCGATGTGGAGCTCGAAGGAGGCCGCCCGAAAGCTGGTGGACATGGCCGCCGCGTCCACTCCCACGCCCCATTGAGCCCAATAGTCCTCGCGCTCTTTGTCGCCGGGCTGGCCCTGTTGCTCGTCGGCGCCGAGTTGCTCGTGCGTGGCGCCTCCCGGTTGGCTTCGGCTCTCGGCATCTCTCCGCTGGTCATCGGCCTGACGGTGGTCGCCTGGGGCACCGGGTCGCCCGAGCTTGCCGTCGGCGTCAAGGCGGCGCTCGCCGGCCAGCCCGATCTGGCCGTCGGCAACGTCGTCGGCAGCAATATCGCCAACATCCTGCTCGTCCTCGGGTTCGCCGCACTCATCGTGCCGCTGCGGGTGTCGCAGCGTGTGGTCCGCCTCGACGTGCCTCTGATGATCGGCGCCTCCGTGCTCACCTTGCTGCTGGCATTGGATGGAACGCTGGGAACGTTCGACGGCCTGCTGTTCGTCACGCTGCTGATCGGCTACACCTGGTGGACCATCCGTGCCTCGCGGCGCGAGCGGCGCACCATCGCCGCCGAGCACGAGCACGAGCTCGGCTCCGCCGGCGACGAGATCCCCGACCTGCGCGGCCGCTGGCCGATGTTCGTGAGTAACGGCCTCATGGTGGCCGGTGGCCTCTTTCTGCTGGTGAAGGGATCCGATTGGCTCGTCGAAGGAGCCTCGGCAATCGCCGCGGCGCTCGGCCTCAGCGAGTTGACCATCGGTCTGACGATCGTTGCCCTGGGCACCTCGTTGCCCGAGCTGGCGACCTCCGCGGTGGCTGGAATGCGCGGCGAGCGCGATATCGCCGTCGGCAACGCGGTGGGCAGCAACATCTTCAACATCCTCGCCGTGCTCGGGGTCACCGCGGTGGTCGCCGACGGCGGCATGCCGGTGGCCGCCGCGGCACTGAGCCTCGATATCCCCATCATGATCGCCGTCGCCATCGCCTGCCTGCCCGTGTTCTTTGCCGACTACGTCATCGATCGCTGGAGCGGCGCGTTGTTCCTCGCCCTGTACACCGGATACATGACCTTCCTCGTCATGCAGGGGACACAGCACGCCGCCCTCGCCGGCTTCAGCACCATCATGCTGGCGTTCGTGATCCCTCTCGTCTCGTTCACGTTGGTGCTGCTCTTGATCCGCAGTATGCGGAGTAACGACGGCGACACGTCTTCCCGATCTTAGGCGTCACGACGCACTTCCCTCCTGGCCGGCTTCAATTGGAGACCTCGAGCGTCGAGGCGACGCCACCCCCCTTCGCCCGTTGTCTAAATACCGATAAGCAGATACGGTTGACTTATTCAACCTTTTTATAGTCAAAGATTCATCTTCGTCTGTCTGATGGCGGAGACGAGCGGCCGGAGCGAGGAAAGCGACAAACAGCAGGTCGGGGACCCGACAGGGGAGGTTCTGATGACGATGAGCCCCAATTCCAGGCTTCGGCAAGACTTGCTGTTCGCGATCCTGGCGGTGGCCCTGACGCTGATGTGGGTGACCCCCGCGTTTGCCCAGCGCGATACCGGCATCATAGTCGTTCGGGCCATCGATCCGGACGGCGTGCCGTTGCCGGGAGTCCAGGTGGTGGCGCGTGGTCCGGTCGGCACCCAGACCCAGCACACCGGTATCGACGGGTCGGCCCGTTTTCCAGGGCTGTACCCGGGACCGTATACGGCTACCTTCACGCTCGACGGTTTCAAGACCGTCATCCGTGAGGATCTGATCATCTCGGCCCAGCGCGTGACGTCGTTCGACATCACGATGGGGCTGGCGACGATCGAAGAGACGGTCACGGTGACGGGCGGGAGCCCGGTCGTGGACGTCAAGAGCACCGACATCGCCGCCTTGTATACCGATGACCTGATCGACAAGACGCCGACGGCGTCGGGTCTCTGGGCCGGGGTTATCGACCACGTCCCGGGCATCGCTTCGAGCTTCGACGTGGGCGGTGGTGACTCGGGTCAGCAGAGAGGGTTCTCAGCCTGGGGCTCGGAGCGGCGCAACAATACCTACAACGTCAACGGCGGCGACACGACGGATCCGGCCGCTGTAGGCGGGTCGTCGAGCTACTTCTCGGTCGGTTCGTTCGAGGAGGTCTCCGTCTCGTTGGCCGCGCAGGACATCGAGATCAAGACGCCGGGCGTCAACATCAACATGGTGGTGAAGAGCGGTAGCAACGACTGGCACGCCGGGGTCAAGTATTTCTACGAGGGCGAGGGCCTGGTTTCGAACAACGTCGACGCGGAGCTCGAGGCGGAGGGCGTCACCGAGGGCACGCCCAACGAGCTGCTCTCGGACCTCGACGTCCAGGGCGGTGGCCCGATCATCCCCGATCGCGCCTGGTTCTTCGTCGACTACTGGAACTTCGACATCCGCAGGGTCGTCCTCGGCCTCGAGGAGCGCGAGAGGACCAAGCTGCGCGACTGGACCCTCAACTTCAACGGCCAGATCGACAACAACAACAAGATCTCGGGTCGCTACATCTACACCAAGAAGTACCTCAACAACCGCGGTGCCTCGCGAGGCTCGCCGTACGCGGGCCGCATCCAGGACTCGAACACGAAGATCCCGCAGCTGCAGTGGCAGTCGGTGATCAACCAGAACATCTTCTCCGACGTCCGCTTCTCGACGGTGCGCTCGAACTTCCCGACGTTCCGTCGTGGCCCCGGGACCTCCGAGCCCGATGTGCCGTACCAGAACTGGTCGGTGACCTACGACTTCAACACCGGCGAGGCCGTCCCCCGTCCGTCCAACCCGTGGTACGAGTTCGACGACGAGCGCGACACGGACTCGCTGCAGGGTACCGCCTCGTGGTACGTGACCGGTGAGAACGTCAGCCAAGACGTGAAGTTCGGCGGCAACTACATGTGGATCAACTACTTCTCGCCGATCAACTACCCGCAGGGGTATCGGCGGTACGTACGGTCCAGCCGTGTCGGCGATCCGAAGTACGATCCGGACGACAACCCGGCCTGGGAGATGGGTGTACCCGTCGAGGTACGCCTCTACAATGCCCCGATCGCGGGAGCCGACGGTGGGGATCCGGACTGCTTCGTGTTGAACGCCGACTGCTGGAAGCCCAATAACGCCTACAACCTGCATGGTCGGACGCTGGGTCTGTTCGTCCAGGACACGGTCACCATCGCCAACAAGGTGACGATCGCAGCGGGGTTGCGGTTCGACCGCGCCTACAACTGGAACCCGGCCCAAAACCGGCTGGATTCGCCCTGGTGCGGTGAGACCGCGTTGAACAACCCGGAAATCTTCTGCGGGGGTACGTTTCCGGAGCAGGAAGTTGCCTTCCGGTGGAACGACTTCACGCCGCGCATCGGCCTCGTCTACGACATCATCGGTGACGGTCGCTGGGCGGCGAAGTTCAACTACGCACGCTATGCCGAGGCGTTGGGCATCAGCTACGGCGGCGCGACCAACGTCAACGACGTTGCCACCGAGGACTGGGACTGGTTCGATCCGAACGGTGACGGTATCTTCCAGTTCGGCGAGCACATGGAGTGCGGTGAGGCCGATCCGTTCGATTGCTTCCGCTCGCGGAACTACCCGGGCGTAGGCACGGCGATCGATCCGGAGCTGCGGGCGCCGCTTACCGACGAGTTCACGTTCGGTATCGACCACGAGCTGTTCGACAACATCCTAGTGTCGGTCACCGGCATCTTCCGTAGCCGCAAGGACGACGTCGGCACGGTCGACATCGGTCGCCCGTTCGGCCCGATGATCGACAACGAGCGCTGCCAGCAGGAATGCACGCCGACGTTCGAGGACGGCTCGCCGCGGCCGCTGTATGATCCGTGGGAGCAGCTGGAGACGGTGGATCCGGGCGACGACGGCGTAATCGGCACCGCTGATGACGGCAACCCGGTACCCATCTGGGCGCTGAACCCGAACACGTTCGACACCTCGAATGACCTGACGACCAACCCCAACACCTGGGGCTTCCAGGACGACACCTGGTACAAAGGCGTGTCGTTCGTCGTGTCGAAGCGCTGGTCGAACAACTGGCAGATATTGGCGTCGTACGACTACGGCGATTCCGAGTCCGAGGGCTCGAGCACGACGCCGAACGGTCTGTACAACGGCCGGCGCCAGCTGGCGGGTAACTCCGCGCCGCATATCTTCAAGCTGACGGGCAACTACCTGATCGCCGAGCCCGTGGGTGTGAACCTGGGCGTCTTCGTCCGCGCCCAGAGCGGCGAGTCGATGTTCGCAGACTACACCTACGACGACAGCGTCATCGAGCCACCCAACGGCCCGTGGGAGCGCCAGAGCAACACGAGGATCACCGTCATGGGACGTGGTGAGTCGGAGGATTGGCAATGCCCCGGCTGCGAGCGGCCGGAGCGCGAGCCCTTCACGACGCTCGTTGACATCCGCGCCGAGAAGCAGGTGACGATCGGCCGGTACGGAGTGCTGCACTTCTACTTCGACGTCTTCAACCTGTTCAACGCCAATACCGTGACCGAGCTCAACGAGAGGCTGGGCGGGAACTGGCTCAGAATCGACGACATCCTGCCGCCGCGGGTCATCCGCCTCGGCGGGGCCTGGGATTTCTGATTGGGTTGGAGGTCAGGGTTGTCTTCTCCAGGTTGTTCTTGCTGAGGAGGGATAAGGTGAGAAACAGACCTCGGTTCCCGTTGATTGCGGCGCCGCTGGCATTCGCGCTGCTCGTGGCGCTCGTGTCACCTGCTTCGGCGGTTCTGAACGGCCGCGAGGACGACGGGCGGTACCCGTTCGTGGGCACCCTCATCCAGGACCTGGATCGGCCGGAAAACGAGGGCCTCGAGGTCATCGCGGCCGGCACGGGTTTCTTGCTCTCGCCCCGCGTCGTGCTGACGGCGGCCCACAACGGCCTAGCCAGACCGAACTGGCCGGTCGTCGGGGTTGGCTTCACCGTCGATCCTCATCCGGGGGCGCATCCGGACCCGGACCTCTACGGTCCCGGAGGGCAGAGGCGGATCAATGGCACGATCGTACGGCCGCCGGGTTGGCCGGAGTGGAACGACCGAGACTATGCCCTCATGATCCTCGACGAGCCCGTCGAAGGGGTCGATCAATTCGCCGAGCTTCCCAAGGTCGGCCTGGTGGACGAAGTGTTCAGCGATGGCACGGGGCCACAACTGACGATCGTGGGCTACGGCTTGGCCGGAGAGGAGGCCCTGACCGACGCCGAGCGCGCCGAGTTACCCCCCCGCGACCCGGAATCCAACGCCCGGGGTCAGTATTTGAGAGAGCACACCTTGGGGGTCAGGCGAGTCGGGACACAGACGTTCATCGGCCCGGAGAGTCCCTTGTTTCAGCCGGACACGGACCTGGCCCGCTGGCTACGGACCGAGGGAAGCCCGAGCGTGGCTTGCCCCGGCGACAGCGGCGCTCCCGTGTTTCTTGCCGACTCCCGCACCGTGCTCGGGGTGGAGAGAGCCGAGGGTTGCGGGCGCAGCCCGGTCACGAGCTATCACCGCCTCGACACACCCGAGGTGCTCGAGTGGATCGCGGAAACGATGGAGGGAGGACGCTGATGGATGCGGTGCAGGAAGCCAAGGCGTTGGTCGCGGAACACGAGGCCCTCGTCCGTGCCGCCGACCTCGACGGCATCGTCGCCAACGTGGCCGAGGATGCCGTCCTTCTCGCCCCCGACACACCGCTGGTCGAAGGCAAGGCCGCCTTCCGGGAGTTCTACGCCGGACTCCTGGGCATGGGCGCATCGGATTTCGGTCACGATTATCACGGCGCCGAGGTCGTCGCCGACACCGTCGTCTTGTACGGGGTGGCGCGCGGCACGCTGACCCCGCCGGAGGGAGATCCGGAGTCGTTCGCCAACAACTTCCTGCTGATGGTGAAAAAGCAGGCCGACGGCAAGTATCGATTCTGGCGCGGTGGGTTTGCTGCGAGCGGTGAGATCGAGACGGAATAACCAGGCCTTGTCGTTGCCCTCGGTGGCTGTGCGGTAGCGGGGCACGGCCGAGGCCGGCACCCGTACGGGGCTGACGCCTGCGTCTGCGCTCCTCGGCGCTCAGTCCGCGAGACCGAGGCGCTCGAGCAAAACCTCGAAGCGCTCGTCAGCGTGCATCGATTCGTAGCTCGGGTCTACTTTCAAATACACGATAAAGCCGGCTCTCTCGTCGAGAGCTTTGTCCAGCCATTCGAAAGCCTGATCGGTATGCCCGAGGCCGATGTGGACCCTCGCGATATCCTCGGCCGAGGCTTGCCCGCCACGCCGGAGCTCTTCGAGCCGTTCGAGAATCTCGGTTGCCTCTGCGGTATCACCGTTCAGCGCGTGTGCATGACCGAGAAAGCCAAGGAACCCATCGCCGGACGGAAGCGTCGCCCGGAGCGCCTCTATGGCTTCCCCGAGCCTTCCCATGCCGGCGTAGCTTACTCCCAAGCCCGCGTTGGCGAGGGGCTGGTCGGGCTCGAGCTCGAGAGCCTTGCGGGCGGCATCTGCCGCCTCGTCGTAGCGACCCGCCCAATAGAAGGGGACGCCGACGTTGGCGCCGACCCAGGCGGACAGTGGATCGAGCTGCTGGGCCAGCTTGATTTCGGCGATCGCTTCATCGAAACGCGCCTGGGCAACCAGGAAGAAGGAGTAGTACATGTGCGCCAACGAGGAGCTGGGATTCAGCTCGATAGCATGCCGGTACTCGCGTTCCGCAGTCACCCAGTCCCAGTCGCAAAACATCGCCGTGAACCCGAGAGAGACGCGCGCTTCGGCGAGCAACCCGTCGAGCTCGACGGCCTTCCTTGCAGCCGCCTTGCTGCGCGCGAACGCTTCGTCGGCCGGAATGGCCTTGAACTGTCCCAGGAACCCGTAGGCGTCTGCCATTCCCGCGTAGGCGGCCGCGTAGAGCGGGTCGATCTCGATTGCCTTGCGGAAGAAGCTCATCGCGGTGTTCATCGCGTCGACGGTGAGCTTGGCCAAGTGATGGCGTCCACGCAGGTATTCGTCGTGGGCGAGCGGATCGATCGCCGGACCCGTGGCCAAAAGCGCCTCTTCCTGCGGGCTCAGCTTGACCTTCACTTCAGCCGCGATAGCGCGCGCCACTTCGCTCTGCAAACTGAAGACGTCGCTGGCAGGGCGGTCGTAGCTATCGGCCCAGAGGTTGGAGTCGGATGCCCCGTGGATGAGCTGGGCGTTGATCCTCACCCGATCGCCGGCGCGCAGCACGGATCCCTCGACCACGGCGTCGACGCCGAGCTCGCGGGCGATCTCCGGCAACGGCTTGTCCGAGCCCTTGAAGCGCATCACCGACGTCCGCGAGATGATTCGCAGCCCGCCGATCTTCGCCAGGTCGGTGATCAGCGCCTCGGTCATGCCGTCCGAGAAGTAGTCCTGCTCGGCAAGCCCGGACAGGTTGAGCAGCGGTAGAACCGCGACCGAGCTGATCTGGCTCCTGATCTGACCGGTGACCGTCGGTGCAACTGCCGCCGGGGCCGCTGCGTCCGCTGGAGAGGACCCCGGCCCGGCTCGAGCATCCTCGAGCTCGAGCCGCGCATCACCGATGTCTCGCAGGCGCCGCTGCTGGTCCTTCTGGAGCATCCGGGCCAGAAGCGTTCGCACACAGCCGGGTGTCTCGGGTGGCAGATCGTCCCATCTGGGCTCGTGCTCGAGAATAGCGGCCAGCGTGTCGGCGATCGTCTCCAGCCCGAAGGCGCTCCTCCCCGCCAGCGTCTCGTACAACACGCAACCGAACGACCAGATGTCGGTACGTTCATCCAGCGGCTTGCCGCGCACCTGCTCCGGGCTCATGTAGGACGGCGTGCCGACGATCGCCCCCGTGGTGGTCAGATTCGTCTGCAGATCCGTCCCCGCAACCTCCGCGCCGGCGGCCATGCTCTTGGCGATGCCGAAATCGAGCACCTTGGCTTTGCCCTGGGGCGTGATGATCACGTTCGCCGGCTTCAGGTCTCGATGGATGATGCTCTCGCCGTGGGCCGCCTCCAGCGCCTCGGCAATCTGCCGGCATACGTACAGCGCCTTATCGACGGCCAGCGGCCCCTGCGCGAGCATCTGCCCCAGCGACCGGCCCTTGATCAGCTCGAGCACCAGAAAGCGTGCGCCCTGGTCTTCTTCGAGGCTATGAATGGTCGCGATGTTGGCGTGGTTGAGGGCGGCGAGGAGCTTCGCCTCGCGTTCCAGGCGAGCAAGACGATCAGGGTCGGCGTCGAGGTCCTCGGGCAGAACCTTGATGGCAACGTCGCGATCGAGCTTGCTGTCGCGGGCCCGATATACGTCTCCCATGCCGCCCGATCCGAGCAGCTCGAGAATCTCGTAGTGGCAGAGTGTCTTGCCGATCACGGCAACGACCCGTATCGGGGAGAGGGTGCACGGTCAGGCTCTACGAGGAGGCTACCGCCGTCAAGCGGCAACGAGGTGCTCGAGTTGGTGTTTCGGCTCGGCAAGCGTCGAGCCAGCGATCACGCTACAGGCCGAATGATGGGCTCGTCGCGCGGGCGCCGGCGCCCCGCAACGCGAGGTCGTCAGATCCGTGTGATCTGCGGTAGGGCGTCGAAATGCCGGTCGCGCGCCAGCAGGGTGAGGTCATGTTGGAGCAC
>CAYSHI010000153.1:0-4394 GCA_964430745.1 uncultured Acidobacteriota bacterium
GTGAGCACTTGGCGAGCTTGGCGTACTTGGAGGTGGTCAGGAAACCCTCGAATCCATCCAACATCCGATTGATTACCTCGCGCTGCCGATCGTTGACCGGGCGGTGGTTGATTCGCTGCCAGAGCTTCGCCTTGTGCAGCACCGCGGCGAGCGTGCTCTCGGCGCCCCCGATCGCCCGGTCGAGGCAGCCGAGAAACCAGAGCAACCAGCGCGTGATATCGAGCTCGCCGCGCTGCGCCGCTTCCAACCGGAGGTAGTACTCGCGGCGTTCCTCTTCGATCTGCGAGGACAAGCTATAGAAGCGGTCTTTGGTGCCATCGGCTTGCGAGAGTGCCATCTCGCCGATTGCTCGAGCGATTCGGCCGTTGCCGTCCTCGAAAGGGTGAATGGTGACGAACCAGAAGTGCGCGATTCCCGCCTTGAGAACGGGGTCGATCGCCGGCGGCGAATTGAACCAATCGAGGAACCTCGCGATCTCGGACTCGAGACGCTCGGCTCCAGGTGCCTCGAAGTGAACCTCCTCGCGACCGACGGGACCTGAGACCACCTGCGTCGGGCCAGCCTCTTTGGGGCGCCATGCCCCGACGGTGATGCGGCTCATACCGCTTCTCGCAGTTGGGAACAGGGATGCGTGCCAACCGAAGAGGCGTTCATTCGTGAGCGGCGCATCGAAGTTGTGCGTGGCATCGAGCGTCATCTCGACGACGCCCTCCACCTCTCGCCTTGGCTCCGGAAGACCCGCATCATCAAGCCCGAGCCGGCGCGCGATCGACGAACGGACCTCTTCAGGGCTCAGGATCTCCCCTTCGATCGCGGAGGAATGCACCACTTCGCTCGTCAGCACCGAGAGGCTCGCCTCCGCACGGAGCTCGAAGCCCAGAGCTTCCATCTTCCCGAGATGCTTCCCCTGCTTGTGGCGCACTGCGGCAAGGGGCGCAGCGAGAGCATCGCTGTCCCATGAGAACTGTGGCCACCCGGGCTTCGCATGAATGAATGTCATTTTCGCCGCATTTTTTGCGGTGATGGTGTCCGGAATCCCCTCGCAGAGCAAGTATTCACCGCATATTGTGCGTCGAATAGCTGGCCTAATCGCCGCACGGGAGATGGCGCCGAGATCACCGCGACGACCCCGGCGCCGCCGCTAGTACCACGTCTTATCTTCGTGATTCGGTGCTGACAAGGGCTGGTTGAAGCCGGGACGTCAGTCCGCAGAACGATCGATTCTCTCCCTCACGAGCCGCTCGATGCCTTCATCGATGTCGTCGACCGCCTCCAGCCGGGCGCTGAGGGTTGCCGGATCGACGATCTTCTGCTCGAGGAGCGCATCACAAAACTCGATGTCCTTGGCGCGATTCGCGACCGCCTTCGCGATCCACAGGTCATGGGGCTCAAGGCAGTGAGCGATCGTGCCGCCGGTTGCCGGCGTGTCAAAAGGGATCAGTCGATCACGCCAGCCGCGCGGAACCACCGCGGTCGCCTCCGTGACCCCCTCGGCGTAGTATCCGAAGGCCTCGTGGAACATCGAGGCCTCGCCAATCGATGCATCGATGAGATCTGCTTTCGAGCCGTCTCCGTCGCCGAAGACCGCGACGTCGACCTCAACCGAGCGCAACGCCGACTCTGGGAGGTCGCCATCGATACTCGCATGAAGCGCCTGACTGCCGACGACCAACAGATCGCTCGTCCCGAGAATGGAGCCAACCGCCCGGATCGCGTGCTCGAACTCTTCCCTTCTCATAGCCGCGTCTCATTCGAAGAGGCGAATCGGCGGTACACCTCGACCCGGTCGCGGGATGTGAGGACTCCGGCGAAAGGAGTAACGTGGCGAAGCTCCCGAGCCCAGGGACGGCGGTCCACGAGGACGTCCACTATCTCGGCAACGGGTCGATCCAAGATTCCGCGCCAGCTCGAAAGAAGCTGGCGGGTGTACGGATGCTGCCGCGTCATCCGGGCAAGCGTCCGCCGTGCGCGCCGCAGCACCGCCTCGGGCTCCTCTTCCAGCCGCTTGGCAATGGCGCGATGAAGCGCGAGGCTCCTGCGGTCTTCGCGGGTCAACGGCGGAACGAAGTCGACCACCGCTTCTAGCCCAACCGATCGAGCAAGGCGCTCCAGGGTGCGCAGGTTCGGACTCTTACTCCCCGATTCGTAGGCGGCAATCGTGGGCTGAGACGTGTGAGCCAGCTTGGCGAGCTGACTCTGGGTGAGTCCGCGACGACGACGGAGGTCTCGAACAAAACTCATGAGATATATCTTATCAGATATATCGTTACCCTGGGTGTCATCACGCCTCGACGCCGGCGGGCCCGGGCAAAACCGCCACCGCGGGTGCCTGGACTCGGGTCTGTGCCCACGATTGTGCCGGCGGGGTAAGGCGAGACTCGGTTCTTGTAAATTCGTAATCAAAATGCGATATTGCAAGAATAATGTATCTGACGCGAACGATCGAGGCGCCCCTGCTGCGCGCGCTTGGGGAGTTCCCCGCCGTCACCCTGACCGGGCCGCGCCAGTCGGGCAAGACGACCCTCGCACGCCACGTGGCCGCTGACCGGTTGAGCTACGTCTCGCTGGAAGCGCCCGACATTCGCGAGAGCGCCGCGACCGATCCGCGGGGGTTTCTGCGCCGCAATCCGCCGCCGGTGATCATCGACGAAGCGCAGTACGTGCCCGGTCTCTTCCCCTACATACAGGAACGGATCGATGCCGACCGGAGTCGGCCGGGCCAGTACCTGCTCACGGGGTCGCAGAACTTCCTCCTGAACGAGAAGATCACCGAATCGCTGGCCGGACGGACGGCGGTGCTCCATCTGCTGTCCCTGTCGAGCCGGGAGATCCGGCAACGTCCGGAGCTGCCGCCCGTCTGGGAGCGAACGCACGTCGACGACGCACCGCCCTGCCTCCCGGATCACGAGTTCTGGACGGGTGTCCTGCGCGGCTCCTTCCCCGAACCGGTGAGCGCACCGCACCGCAGGATTGATACGTGGTACCGGGCATTCGTTCAGACCTACCTCGAACGGGACGTCCGGGCGATCCGCCAGGTCGGCGACCTGACCCAGTTCCAGACGTTTCTGCGCGCCCTCGCGGCGCGGAACGGACAGCTGCTGAACCTCTCGGCGCTTGGACGCGACCTGGGGCTGACCTCCAACACCGTCCGCGCCTGGATCTCGATCCTCGAGGCATCCTTCCAGGTCCGCCTCGTCCGTCCCTGGTTCGTGAATACGGGCAAGCGTCTCGTCAAGTCGCCGAAGCTCTATTTCCTGGATCCGGGGCTGGTCCTGTACCTGACGGGAATCACCTCTCCCGGCCAGGCGGCCGGGGGGCCGACCGCCGGCGCCCTGATGGAGACAATCGTGTTCGGCGAGCTGCTGCGCATCTTCGAGCACCGCGGCGCCGAGCCCCGGATCTGGTTCTGGCGAACATCCGACGGGCATGAGATCGACTTCCTCGTCGAACATGAAGGGCGCCTGTTCCCCTTCGAGGTCAAGCTCACCGCCACACCGAATCTGCGCATGGCGAGCGGGATCGAGCTGCTTCGCTCCCGGCTCCCCGACCGGATCGAACCCGGCTGGCTGGTGTGCCGCACCGATGGTTCCCGCGCCCTCTCCGACAACGTACGGACCCTGCCGGTCGAGTGGGTGTAGATCCCTCCCGAGGTACTGGGCCTCGACGATCTGATAGAGGCGGTACGTGCGGGCGATCGGAACGCTCAGTTCTCCGGCAGCGACCGAGTCGAGAACCCGGCCGATTTCGGCGACAGGCACCGGCGGCTCTCGGATCGACAGCACCTCCGGGGGGCCCGGCGCGTCGAGCACGACAGCCAGCATCGGGCCGGTTCGTGAGGAATTTTCATTTGTTTACCCGGCCTAGCGACTACTGCCGGGCTGCGTGCACGAGGCGACCGTTGAAGTACGTTTGCAGGACCTCGGTTTCGCTGAGGTCCGCCGGTGGGATCTCGAACAGGTTGTGGTTCAGCACGATGAAGGTCGCCCGCTTGCCGGCTTCCAGGGAGCCGAACTCGTCTTCCATGTCGAGCCCGTATGCGCCCGTCAGGGTCGCCGCCTCGAGCGCCTCTTCCAGGCTGATGGCGGAGTGGGCCCCCAACGTGCCCGGCGCCTCTCCCCAGGGGTTCATGCGAGTGGTCCACACCTCGATGTTGGACCAGGGATTGTCCGGGCCGACCGGGAAGTCCGAGGCCACCATGAACTTCGCCCCGGCATCGATCAGTCCACGGGACGGGAAGAACTGCTCGTGGCGGTCACCGTAGTGATGCTTGTAGGCATCGTGAAACGCCATCGGCGCAGCGACAGTCGGCGACACGTCGACCACCATGTCCAACGGCTCCACGCGACCCAGATCGGAAGGATCCACCATCACCGTGTGGCTCATGTGGTGGCGCA
>CAYSHI010000154.1:0-3699 GCA_964430745.1 uncultured Acidobacteriota bacterium
GCCTTCATCGCCAGATCGAGGATGTCTTTGGCGACGTAGCCGTTGCGCGGCAGGATACCCAGCGACCCGACGGGGCCGGCGAGGTGGCACACGACGTCGTAGGGCTCGGTCGGCTCGAAGCGGCGAAAATCCTCGATCACGATCGACGCGTTGTCCGAAAGCGTCGAAACATCGAGCTGCGTGGACGAGAGATTGTCGACGATGGTGAGGCTGCGATGCGGGTCTTCTTGTAGAAACCTCCGGCACAAATGGAACCCGAGGAAGCCGAGACCACCACTGATCAGTATGCGCTCGCTCAATGGCAGCACCCGCCCACCTGCCGTTTGACGTAGAACCCCTCCGCGTACGGCACACGGATCTGCGCGCCGCGCAAGCGGGCCAGGGCTTTGACGACATCCGGGGAGCGGTGATCGCGGAGCTGAGATCCGTGAAGCTCATAGAGGGCGAGCTTCTTCGCGATGTCGATCTCGTAGAAGCTGTTGGGCTCATGCTCTCCACCGTGCCTCCACATTACCGAGTGGGGCTGCTCGTAGAGCAGAACGTTGCTCACCAACCAATTCCGGTCGTGGGGACGAGAAGCCACCATCGCAGCGTCGTAGGTCGCCCGATGATCCTGGTTATACGACGGATCAGGGATGAGGATCGTCGTCGGGCGAATCCGGCCGATGGCTTCTTCGATGGGTTGCACCAAGTCGGCGCAACGGTATCGGTTGACCTCGAACTCCAGCACGTCCCAGGCGAAGCCCGCGACGCCCACCACGGCGCCCACCTCCTGCAACCTGCGATCGCGTGAAACGTCCGGCCGGTCTTCGACGCCGAGATACAGGACGTGCGCCTGCTCGTTGAGAAAACGGAAACACCCGAGCACTTCGTCGTCGATGTGCGGCGAGAGGATGAGTGTCGTCGATCCCGGCCTGGGTGAGTCGTCCAACGTATCACCGCCTCGGAGAACACTGACTGACGTGCCGAATCAGATTGACAGACTACTACCTGGCCGTGGTGGAGTGAATCAGCGGCACACTGGGCAAGGGGCGCGCATCCTCGCCCTCGAGGGAGCCCCGCGCGACGGCGCCGACCAACCACCATACGGGAAACAAGATGGCGGGAACATGCCGCACCTGGGTGAAGGCCCCGACGACGATTGTGCCCACGAACATGGCGAGCGTGACCAGCGCCAATTGCTGCATGCCCGGGCTCGAAGCTCGCCGATAGGTCGTGAGCAGCATCGTCACCACCGCCACCTGCAACACGAGGAAGAGCAGCAGGCCCGGCAGGCCGATCGATGTCACCGTGAACGCGTATTCGCCCTCCCCACCGAGCACACCCGCCTGGCCCCCTACGGCGCGTTCGGCGGCTGTATCGAAGATGCCGAAGCCGACGCCGAACGGGAAGTCACCGACGATCGACAGCGTGCCCTCCCAGGAGCGAACGTGGTCCCAGAGAGAGCTCTCCGGCGAGGAGACAACCGTGCGCGCGTACCCCGACAGGTCGAAGAAAGCGGTCGTTATCCCGAGCAACAGCACGACTGTCAACACAGCCACGAGTACGTAGTGAGGCCGCCGTGTCGCCCACCCGACGACAATGACCTGTAGCAAGCAGGCGAGCATGACGCTACGCGTCAGCGGCAACACCAGCCCTACCGTGAGGCAGGCGAGCAGGGGAACCCTGAGTGAATCGGGGAACGTACGTAGCGGCCGGCGAGCGGCCAAGGCGAGAGGAAACAGAAGCAACGACGCCATGGCGAAGTGTTGTGAGCCCAGATAGAAGGAAACGCCGCGTCGAATTGTCCCCGTACTCGTCCAGAAGTTGTAAGGGATCCCGGTGTGAAAGTGGATGTTCAGGTAGTCGCGCATGAAATCGTCGAGGCGCAACGGAGAGAAGAAGAAGTCGATGGGAATGAACGCGCGTTCGTACACGCCAGCGAGGATGCCGAGGATGCCGACGGTGATCGTCGCGGTGCACAGGACCCGCAACTCCGCCAATGTCAGCGGCGCCAAACGACCGATGAAGTAGAGAACCACGAAGAACGTGTTGTCTCGAAACCCCTGTGCGCGGGCCGCGAAAGGCACGTGGAAAGGGGACATGGCCGGCACCAACATGTAGAGCATGTTGAGTAGCAGGAACGCAAAGACGACCGCGTCAAGCAGCCTGAGTACCGGAACCTTCCCGCGCACCGCTTGCCGAACGACGAGGATGCCGAGAAAGGCCAGGGCAGCCACTTCCTTCCACAACGAGAAGACACGAATCGCGGAATGGTCGACGTGTCCGTTGAACAGAAGCAGCAGCAACGCGACGTGGACGGGAAGCAGCGCTATGAAAGCAAGCAGGAGAATCGAGGGCCGGAGCAGCGCTGCTCCGAGAACGAGGCTGATGGCCGCGACCGCGACCGCCACCGCGAGCCCACCGGCACCCGTCTGCATCGACGCCACACCTCCCGCGATACCTGCAAGACCACCGACCAACAGGAGCCGCTGAGTCTCGCGATCGACCGCAGGAGTCGGCATGGGCCAAAACCTCGCCATGGTAGCTTCCTCTGGTCGCGATCATACGGTCGTCGGTGGAGCTTTGCCAGCTACCCCGCGATCGCGCGCCGGAAGTGGAGGTGGAACATGGACAACGCGAGGCTCTCCCCGGCGGAGATCGAGTTCGGCGCCTTCATGCGCGCATTGTGGGGAAAGCGCCGCGCCATTGCGGCTGGCACGATGGCGGCAGTGATCGCGGCGGCCATCACCGCGCTTCTTCTTCCCGAGCGGTACGAAGTCATTGCCCGACTCGCGATCGCCGACTTTCACTTCGAGGAATCCATGACCGGCGAGGAGGGACGCGAGACCTTCGCCGCCCGGGTCAGTACCCGCCAGACGTACGCGATGATGGTCTACAGTCAGAACATCGCTCAGCGCATCGTCGAGGAGTACAACCTCGAGGAAGAGCTCGACCTCACACCCGAGGAACTCCTCGAGGAGCTCGCCGTCCAGATAGTGCCGAACACCGCGTTGCTGGTGCTTACCGTGGAGCTACCCCACCAGCAACTCGCCTACGATGTTTGTCTGGCGTTCGCGCGCGCCGCCGAGGAGCTCAGCCGCGAGGTCAACGAGGCCGACCGCAAGCGCGTCGAGGCTGTCCTCGCAGAACGGCTTGCTGCGGCGGACGCCGACCTCGATCGCATCGGGGCGGCGATTACGGAGTTCGGAGGCGCCGCAGCGATCCGCGCCCTGGAGGCGGAGCTTGACCTCCTTTTCGAACGCCGTCGGTTGATCGAACAGCAGCGGATCGACGTCGCCATGCGCGGCGCTGCGCTGGGCGACAGTGCGGCGCTCGGAGCTCGCACAGCCTTCGATTTTCTCGACGAGCAGCGTCGACAAATCGACGTCGACATCGTGGAAACGCGGCAGCGAATGGCGGAAGGGGCTCCCGTTCTGCAGCGCCTCGAATCCGAGTTCGAAACGGCACTGGCGATGCGCTCCGAAATCGCCCAGCGGCTGGAGGGTTCCGAGATCACCGTCGCCGGGCAGATCGCCGAGTTGATCCTCGTCGACCCGCCCGTCTTCCCCGAAGAGCCCTCGAGCCCCGGAGCCTTGACGGTCATCGCGGTGGGGTTCTTCCTCGGGCTGACTCTGTCCACCCTGATCGCCGGAATGGCGGCCGGCCTCGAAGTGACCGCCGCCTGACCGCGGCGTTGGTGCATGGCTCCGGATCTCC
>CAYSHI010000155.1:0-27292 GCA_964430745.1 uncultured Acidobacteriota bacterium
CGCGAGGTAGGTCGCTTCAGCGGTTGTCCCAGTCGAAGTTGACGCCGGCCTCGGCGACAATCCGGCGGCCGATGATGTCGCCGACGTAGTGCTGCTGGAACGCCTCGTCCGTGAGGTTGGTAGCGCGCATCGAGATGCTGACGTTGCGGTAGTCGTATCCGAGCGTCAGGTTGAGCGTCGTCACCGCGTCCGTCCAGCCGTGGAACCGTGCGTCCAGCACGTCGGCCCAGAAGGCCTCGTCCTGGTAGTTGACGGAAGCGTTGTACAGAAAACCCCGATACCTGCCGGCAATGCCGATGTTGAAGAGGTTCTCCGGCGGGATGTTGACCTCCGAACGTTCGATGCCCTCGACCTCCGGACGCTTCTGCCAGGTGTAATTGCTGAACAGCTCGGCACCCGTGGCCACGCGGGCGCGCACGCCAAGCTCGATCCCCTGGTTGGTAACCAATCCGATGTTCCGGTAGGTGAAGTTCTTCGGCAGCGGCGCGGGCAAGAGAGCCAGCACGAACGGCGGCAACGGCCAGCCGGGCGGAGGATCGAACGGCCCGTAGAACTGGTCGGCGTAAAAGTCGATGTTGTCCTTGGTGTCCGAGTAGTAATAGGCAAAGTCGATGGCGACGTCGCCGCCGATGACCCCGCGGTACCCCACCTCGACCTGGTCGAGCTGCTCCTCCACCAGGTCCAGATTCCCTTCGGAGAGGATCGGGAACGTGTAGAGGCCGGGGTTGAATCCCACGGCCGGTTCCAGCGGGCTCAGGTCGATGGTCTGGAAAATCACCGCCTCGAGGTAGTTGTTGATCACCGAGGGCGCGCGGAACGCCCGCCCCCACGAGACGCGTAGCGCGTGATCCTCACCGGCCACCGGGCGCACCTGAAATCCGATCCTCGGCGAAAACGTCGGGTCGTCGATACTGCTGAAGGCGTCGACGCGGGCGCCCGCCGTAACCAGGATCTGCTCGTGCGGCGTCCAGCTGTCCTGGATGAAGGCGCCCCCCTCCTTGCGAGAATCGGCATTGGGCGCGATCGAGAGATCATTGGACAGATAGCGAAAATTGCCGCCGTACACCAGGATGTGCTTGCCCTCCTGGAGGATCGACGTGTTCTGCGCCGACCAGTCGTAGGTCTGCGTGGCGAAGTCGAAGATCAGCGGGCTCAAGAGGTTGAAGGAATCTGCGCTCAGCAGGTTGGCATAGAAGCGGAAGTTCGCCTCGTTGCGATCGTAGTCGGCGCGCACGTAGGAGAACCACGAGCCGTTCTCGATGTCGAACGGGCCGATACCGGTGAAGATGATGCCCCCCGTGCCGGCGTACCCACCGGAGAACGACAGGCTCGAGCCCGGATCGAGCTCGTAGTCGACGCGCCCGTCGAGCTTCGGTTGTTTGGTGCCGCGGTTCTCGCTGTCGGGGAACACGACACCGGAGATGTTGTCGGGCCGCGGCCACGCGTCCTGCGTGTAGTACGAGCCCGAAGCCTTGTAGGACCAGCGATCGCGCACTCCGGAATGCAGCCCGGAGAAGAACCCGGTGCCCACTTCGCCGCCACCACCGCGGAACGATGTGGCGTTGCCCAGGGCGCGCGGCGACTTGGTCCTCACGTTGACCACACCGGTCATGGCGTTGGCGCCCCAAACTGCCGAGCTGGGCCCACGCTGAACCTCGATCTGATCCACCTCGGCGAACGAGATCGGCAACAAGTCCCAGAGCACGAAGCCGAAGAAGTCCTGATAAACGGTGCGCCCATCGACCAGGACCAACTGGGTGGTCGCCAGCGTGTTGGTGGCGGAGCGCGAGGTCATGTTCATGTCCCGCGCGCTCGTCTGCGACACGTTCAGGCCGGGAACGGCGCGCAGCAGATCGGCGTAGTTACCCGCCGGGCTCGATTCGATGAACTGCCCGTCAAGAACGGTGATTGCCGTGGGAGCGTCGAGCAGGAGCTGCTCGAACCGGGAAGCGGTAACCACCACGCGCTCCTCGTACCGGGTCGGCGCCTGCTGTTGGTCTTGTTGGCCCTGCGTCCCCTGCTGGCCCTGCTGGCCTTGAGAGCCCTGCTGACCTTGCTGACGCTCTTCCGCCGGCGCATCCTGCCGACCATGCGACGCCGAGTCCGGCCCGACCGGTGGACCTTCCCTCCCCCCTGGTTCGACGGCCGCTGCAACGGAGACAACCATCGAGAGCGACAACGTCAGGGTCGCGAGCGCGACCGGCACGAAGCGACGCATATGAGACCTCCTGCCCAATCGAAGGCGCGGTCGGATCACCGCGCCGCCTGGGAAATGGCCGCGCCACCGGGGGATGGCCATCCAAGGTTGGCTGAACGCCACTATATCGGGCGCAGTTCGCCCGACAAAGACCTTGCTGGGAAAGGCGCCGGTCGTCGCGCTCCGTCAGGAGCCGCCCTCGAGCGCCGGGATCAGAATGGTCTCGATGTACTCGAGGTAGGTGGCGGCATCTTCGTCGGTGACATCCGCGGAGCCGAACAATCCATCGACGTTCTTGTAGAGGCGATCCTGGATGGACTCACCGCTGCCGTCCTGCCGCTCGAAGGGGACTCCGAGGCCGTTCCAGCCGTAGTCGGAGATGCGCAACGACACCACGCTGTGTCGCGTGAACACCTCGTTGGCGGTCGTCATGTCCCCGGCCTGGAGGGCGGCGTAGAACTCGTCCATGGTGTCGGTGCCGCGGAGATTGCCTCGCTCGACATACAGAAAAAAATCGGAGCTGCCATCGACCTTGAGGATGCGGCTGCGGCTGTTCGGAAAGGGAACGATGAACACCTTCGTTTCCGTTGCCCCGAGCAGTTCCTTCAGCCGGCCGATGGTTGCCTCCGCATCTTGTTGAGATCCCTCGGCACGAACCGGCGCGACACCGGACAGTCCCACGCAGAGAATCGCCGAAACACACAGGACTACGCGCACCGCACGACGCTGCAACAAAATGGCACCTCCCGAGTGTTGGCACGGCCCACGCCACCGGATAGGGTGGCTAACTGGATGAAGGACATACACGCCTACGCCAACAGGTGCCGCTAAACCTAACAAGGCACCCGACTCAAAGCAATAGAACCCACATCGCGGAGATCCCATGAGCAGCGCCGAGTCGATACAGGCCCACATCGACGCCCATCGCGACGAGTGGCTCGAAGAAGTCAACGATTTCCTGCGAATCCCGAGCGTTTCGACCGACCCGGAGCGATCCGACAAGGTCGCGGAGGCGGCGGATTGGCTCGCTGAAAAGCTCCGATCGGCCGGCTGCCAGGAGGTCGAGATCTGGCCGACCCCGGGCCATCCGGTGGTCTACGGCGCCTGGCGTGGCGCGGGCGATGCGCCGACGTTGCTCGTTTACGGCCACTACGACGTACAACCGGAGGAGCCCGTCGAGCTCTGGGACACCCCTCCGTTCGAGCCCGTCGTCCGCGACGGCAAGCTATTCGCCCGCGGCTCGGCGGACGACAAGGGTCAGTTGTATATCCACGTCAAGGCGCTTCAGGCCTGGCTCGAGACCAACGGTACTTGCCCCGTCAACGTCGTCTACTTGATGGAGGGCGAAGAGGAAGTGGGCAGCGCCAACATCGAGGCCGCCGTGCTCGAACATAAGGAGCGGCTGGTCTGCGACGCGGTGATGATCTCGGACACCATCATGTTCGCCCCCGGCCTGCCGTCGATTACCTACAGCTTGCGCGGCCTTGCCTATATGCAGGTCGACGTCACCGGGGCGAAGGGCGATCTGCATTCGGGCTCCTTCGGTGGGGCCGTCGTCAACCCGGCAGAGGCCCTCGCCCGCATGATCGCCTCGTGTCGCGATCCGCAGACGGGGCGCATCACGATCCCCGGTTTCTATGACGACGTCGTGGCACTGACCGATAGCGAGCGCGAGCAATGGAAGACGCTTCCCTTCGATGAGAAGCAGTATCGCGATGACCTCGAGGTGGACGCGCTGCTCGAGGAAGAAGGCTACGGCGTGCTCGAACGTACCTGGGCGCGCCCGACCTTCGAGGTCAATGGATTTCTGTCAGGCTTCACCGGGGACGGCAGCAAGACGGTGCTACCGGCAAAGGCGATGGCCAAGATCAGCATGCGCCTTGTAGCCCACCAAGACCCCGCCGTCATCATGGACGCGGTCGAGGCACATCTGCGCGCCGTTACACCTCCCGGTGTGCGCATCGAGGTGACACGGATGCAAGGAGGCAAGCCCTGGATGACGCCGCGCGACCATCCGGTGATGCAGGCGGCGGGACGCGCCATGAAGCGTGCCTTCGGCACCGACCCGGTGTTCATGCGCGAGGGCGGATCAATCCCCCTCGTGTCCACTCTCGAGGAGCTCTTCGACGTACCCGCGGTGTTGATGGGTATCGGACTTCCCGACGAAAACGCCCATGCCCCGAACGAGAATCTCGACATCGGCAACTTCTACGCCGGCATTGCCAGCGCCGCGTACTTCTTCGATGAGCTGAGCAAGGGGAAATGAAACGGAAGGACTTCCTGCGCAAGATGAAGGATCGCCGGCGGGGCGGCGTCGTCGAGGAACGTCAGCCCGACAAACGCCGCGAGGTCGACTGGCGCACACTGCGTGTCGATCTGCCCGAGGAGGGCACCGAGGGTCCGGAGCCCGAGCAGATGCCGGTGGGCACCCTCTTTCGCCTGGCGGGCGGCGTACGTCTGGAAGCCTCCCGAGCCTGTTGGGTGCGGGGTTATCGCCGATTCGAGGTCGACGATGTCCGGCGCGCCGAGTTCCAGTATCGACCCGCGGAGACGGACAGCGAGCCGCCCCCCGGCGCGACGGGCCTGAAAGCGGGGGAAAGCTGGCAACCCGAGAGCTGAGCGACCGCGGCGACGTGCGCGATGCCTGGGATCGTGAGTACGGCGAGGTTCGCGCCTACACGACCTCCTACCGCGGTGATGTCGACCGCGGCGTACATTTCCTGCTGCAATACATGGAGGGGCGCGGTGAGTCCATCGACGGGCCGATCGTCGACTGCGGGTGCGGCATGGGCCGAAACGCCATTCCGCTTGCCCGCGCAGGGCACGACGTCGTGGGTCTGGAGCATTCGGGCGTTGCGTTGGGCCGCCTCGCGGAAACGCTCGGCGACGAGACGCTCGCCGGCAACCTGGCCACGCAACAGCACGACCTCAACGAGCCGCTTCCGGTGGAAGATGATTTCGCCGCCGCGGTGCTCGACATCACCGCGGTCGACAACCTTGTCGACGCCGAAAAACGGCGCGGCTACGGCCTCGAGGTGGGGCGGATCCTGCGCCCGGGAGGCATCGCCGTGGTGGTGACGTTCGCGCGCGACGACGGTTACTACGGCCCCTGGCTGGAGGACTCGCCATGGCGTGGGCAGGGGGTGGTAGAGGATCCCAACACCGGTATTCGAAACCAGCTATTCACGCCCGCCCTCCTCGACGAGGTCTTCGTGCCTCCGCTCGAGCGGGAGGCGGCGTCGACGTTGGTGTTCCTCGACGAGGCGGCGGCGGACACGTGGACGAGGAGATTCCTCATCCACATCTACCGAAAGTGACGCGCTACAGACTGCCCGGATCCGCTCAGGGGTTGGGCGCCGCATGGCGGATCGAGTGTCCCTGCTTGGGGACCGTGACTTCCTCGCTACGAAAGCGACCGTAGCCGATATTGTGCGGCGGCTTGAGCTCTGCAATGAGCTCCTCGGCGATCTCCGCAGCCTTGTCTGCGTCGGCTTCGACGATGTAGCGGAAATACTCCGTCGCGCCGAACGGCTGCTCTTCCAGAACGCTCCAGAGACTCTCCCTGAGCCCTTTCTTGTCGCCCGTCTTGCCGACGTAGATCACCTTCTGACCGGAGGCGATGATCATGAATACTCCGGATCCTTCGGGGACCTTCTCGACATATTCGGGGATGAACTCGATGAGTCCCGATGCATTGCCGGCTGCTCGCACGGATCGGCTCCTTGGAGTGTTGCGCTGTTGTGCCTCACGTTTGGGTACAACGGGGAGGCAGCCCTTTTATATACTAGGTGCTCCCCGCATCACTAGATTCAATCCCGACGGGATCCAATGCGCAAACCCGCTATCCGCAGCCTCAGCGTCGCCGCGGTCGGACTCGCCCTCTTGGCGAGCTCGGCGGCCGCGCAGCAGAACGGCGTGAACCACGTCTCCGACGGTGGTTTCGAGAGCGGGATGGTGAGTCTGAGCCTGCCGGCAACGACCCGCTTTCCGGTCTTCTCCGGCGGCTGGGCGTCGCGGGGCCGACGCTCCCCCGAGATACAAGCTACCGGTTCTTTCGCCGGCGTTCGCTCGCTTCGGCTGGAGACACGCCCCGAAGACCCCATCGCGTTGATCCAGGATCTCCCTCTCGATGGGGCCGCATACGGGTTGCGTTTCGCCTTCTTCATCGAGAGCGGGAGCCAGACGGTCCGCTTGCTCGGCGACTGGGATCGCGGCAGTCCCGCCGACGGCACTCCGGCCTTCGAGGCGCGGCTCTCGACGGCCGGGATCCACCTTGCGACGCCGGGCGGCACGTGGCGGGTCGAGACGGAGATCTCCCCGCTCGAATGGCATTCGCTCGATGTCGTCGCCGACCCACGACGCGGCACGCAAGACGTACGAATCGACGGCCGCCCCGTCGTGTCGTTGCCCGGAGTGCCCTTCGTCCGACGTTCGACGCTGGTGATCGGCGGCGGCGCCGCCGATGACGGCGTTTTTCGCTACGACGCGATCGTGGTCACGTCCCTGGTGGACCTCGAGCTCGCCGCCATCACCGACGCTGTGGCCGCGGTGGACATTCCCTTTCGCGAGGCCGTCTTGCGGCGCCTCGCCGCCGCCCGCGCCGCTCTCGACCGTGGATCGCCGACGCTCGCGCTACCCGAGCTCGGCGTCGCCCGAAACATGCTCGGGCTCGGAACTTCGGGATCGGTGACTCAGAGCGCGCGACAGGCGATTTCCGATCTCATGGCGCTGATCGAAGCGACCGGAAGGCTCAGACCGGCTCGCTAGCCGTCTCGCCCTCGGTCTCCGTCAGCGCCTCGGCGACCGCGACGGCGATCTCGCCGAACGCCTTCGCCACTTCGCTGTCAGGATTCGCCAACACCGTCGGAGTGCCGGCGTCGCCGCATTCGGCCACTCGCGGATCGATGGGCACATCCCCGAGCAGCGGAACCCCCAGCTCGTCGGCCGTGCGCCGGCCGCCCCCGGCCCGGAAAATATGCTCCGCGTGGCCACACTTCGGACAGGTGTAAACGGACATGTTTTCGACGATGCCGAGCACCGGGACATCCACCTCGTGGAACATGTGCAGCCCCTTGCGGGCATCGATGAGCGAAACGTCCTGCGGGGTTGTGACGATCACCGCCCCGTCCAGTGGCGCGGACTGCGTCAATGTGAGTTGCGCGTCCCCGGTGCCGGGCGGCAGGTCGATGACCAAGATGTCACAGCCGCGCCAATCGACATCCCGGAGAAACTGCCGCACCGCGCGCATCACCAGCGGCCCTCGCCAGATGACCGGAGCGTCTTCCGGCTGAAGGAATCCCAGGGACATGAGCTTCAGGCCGTGTCGCTCCAGCGGAATGATCATGCGGCGGCCTTCGACATCGGTGATCTCCGGCTCGTCGTGAACGCCGAACATCGTGGGGATCGACGGTCCGTAGATGTCGGCGTCCAGCAACCCCACGGCGCGCCCCTGCTGATGCAACGCCAGGGCCAGGTTCGAGGCCACGGTCGACTTGCCGACACCGCCCTTTCCCGAGGCGACCGCGACCACGTGACGGACGCCGGGGATGGGATCGTGTTGAACGAGCGGCTCGGGGCGCCCACCGCCGCCCACGGGCGTGCCCTGCGCAGGGGGCGGCGCGGCCTGACCCGCGGACGGCAACGCTCCACCGCCGGCGCCGGGTGCAGCCGAGCGTGGAGCCGCCACGTCGAGTTGGACCTCCTCGACACCGTCCAACTGCGAGGCTATCTCGTGCACCTCTCTCGCCATCTGCTCGATGGCTCGTGTGTCGCCGGCCGGCACGCTGAGGCCGATCCTCACCACGCCGCCTTCGACCTCCAGCCGCTCGATGAGCCCGAACGCCACGATGTCCTTGGAAAGGCCGGGGAACTTCACGGCCTCGAGAGCTTGACGAACTGTGTCTGCGGAAAGCGCCACGGCTTCGAATCTCCTTTTTCTCGGATGGTAGCCGCGCGACCGGAGATTGTCATGCACGGCGAATCGCCCTGGGAATACAGCTACGCGGGTCGATATACTTGGGTGGAGCATTTGAGCCGGGCAGGCCTCCACCCCTCGGGCCGCGGCACCCACGCGAGACGTTCATGAATCCCTGTCTGTTGCTCGTCACCGACGAGGAGAGTACCCGCGAAGCGATCAGCGCCGAGGTCGCCGGCCTCGGCGCCGACGTCGTCACGGCTTCGAGCGGCGAAGAGGCACTCGAGTTGCTGGCGAGCCGGCACGTGGACGGGGTCGTCACCGGCCTCAAGCTCAAGGGGATGGATGGCCTGAGCCTCCTGCAGAGAATCCAGGAGACCGACGACGCCCTCCCCGTGATCCTGGTGACCGCCTACGGCACGGTTTCGTCCGCGGTGCAGGCAATGAAGGCCGGCGCCTTCGACTTCATCGAGAAACCGTTCGATCAGGACGACGTTCGTCGCACGGTGCAGAAAGCGCTGGCGATGACCCGCCTGGTGGCGGAAAACCGTGTCCTCCGAGAGGAGATCGAGCGGCAGTACGACTTCTCGGCGATCATCGGCACCTCGCCGCAAGTCGTCGAGATCATGCAACTCGCCGGCGACGTCGCCAACACCAACGCCACCGCGCTGATCACGGGTGAGAGCGGCACCGGCAAGGAGCTGCTGGCGCGCGCCATCCACTACAACAGCGGTCGCGGCGGGCACCCCTTTGTCGCGATCAACTGCGCCACCCTGCCGGAGAATCTGCTCGAGAGCGAGCTGTTCGGTTACGAGCCGGGTGCCTTCACCGGCGCCGAGAAACGCAAGATCGGCCGCTTCGAGCTCGCCGAAGGCGGCACCCTGTTCCTCGACGAGATCGGGGAAATGACGCTGGCGGTCCAGGTCAAGCTCCTGCGTGTTCTCGAGCAACGAGAGTTCACGCGCCTCGGTGGTACGGAAACCCTGAGTGCCGACGTCCGCCTGATCGCCGCCACCAACCGGGACCTCGCCGACCTCGTCTCCAAGCGCCTGTTTCGTGACGATCTCTACTACCGCATCAACGTGTTTCCCATTGCCATCCCGGCCCTGCGGGAGCGCACGCAGGACATCCTTCCGCTGGCGCGTCACTTCATGCTCGAGCTGATGGAACAGACGGGCAAGGTGGTGACCGACATTCGCCCCGAGGCACGCCGCATCCTGGTCAACTACAGCTGGCCGGGCAACGTTCGCGAGCTCAAGAACGTGCTCGAACGAGCCGTCATCATCACGCAGGACCACTCGATCGGGCCCGAGCAGCTCCCGGCGCGGCTGCAACAGGAGCGGCCGATCATGCCCCAAGTCGGCGTGTCGCTACCGCCGCAGGGGCTGTCGTTGGAAGGCGTGGAACGATCGCTGCTCAAGCAGGCTCTCGAGGTGAGTCGCTTCAACAAGAGCAAGGCCGCCCGACTTCTGGGGATGTCCCGCGCGACCCTTCGGTACCGGCTCAAAAAGCACGGCATCGACGCCGCGTGACCGGCGTCCGGCGCTCGCCGACCCCGTTTTGGACTGGCTTATTTGGTCCGCACTGGATGAAATCCACCATACTGCGGGAAGCGCCTGCTGGTAGGGGCTTCCGGCGAAAGCAAGCTCTGATTTGGAGAATCCCGCACCAAATGATCCACATCCGCCCGGCGGTCCCCCGGAGCCCCTTTTTGATTCCTCCGAAACGCGCTACAGGCAAGGGTTTCCCGGCGAAGGGTTGGAGGTCGTTTGGCATGGCCATTGCAGCTTAGGAGGGCACACCGGCTGGGACATGGGCGACCCAGCCACTCTCATCGTATTACCGGGAGGCCATACATGTCGCTACAGACTGCCATCCTCGAGGCGCCGGACGTTCCGCTTCCGCCGCCGCTATTCGACGCGCGCGCTGATGAAGAGTGGGTCGACGACGAGGCGTATCGCGAGCTTTTCGTGTCGGTTATCGAGCTCGCAATCAAGGACTACGAGTTCCTTCTGCGCATCCGCCGGCAAGATCAACTGACCCCCTCCGAACGCAAGAAGCTGCGCGGTTTGACGGAGGATGGTGATCCGGAAGAGTTCTTCGCCAGCAATTGGTTCGAGGACATCTGCCGGATGATCGGCGTAACCGCGGGCGTGATTCGCGAACGGCTCGAGGTGCTCGCCGCCTGATCCGATCGCCGTTCGAAATCTGGGAAGTCGACAAACGCGGGAGCCGTTGGCGAGCGGCTCCCGCGTTTGTCATTCACTGACGCACTGGTCGAGTCGTTCGATCACGGCTCGTAACGCCTCGCCTCCCAGCACGGCGGAATGAACTCTGCCCGGCGGCAATCCGCCCAGGGCATCGATCAAGTCGGCTGCGCCCAAGCGCCCGATCTCCTTCTCGGTACTCCCGATGAGCATCTCCGTGAGTACCGAGGCCACGGCTGTAGTGGCCGCGCAGCCGAACGCCTTGAAGCGCGCCTCGCGCACGCGAAATCCGACCTCGGCGCCTGTCGGCGCGTCGCCCCCGAGGGCCCTCGGACGGTCGACGGTCACGGCCAGCCGCAGCACGTCTCCGCAGACGTCGTCGTGCACGATGGCGATGGCGTCGGCGCCCTCCAGATCTCCCAGGTTCCGTGGCCGTCTGTAGTGGTCGAGGAACGTTTTTGAGTAGTCGGTCACGGCGTCCGCCCCGATTGCGTCGAAACCAGCGACGACGGGTCCTCGTAAGGTAGGAAGCATGCGGGGCGAGGGCCCCGGCAACGAAATGGCTGGAGAGCAGTGATGAACGGCCTATACCATACTCATCCCAACGCGCCGTCTACAGACGGCTCAACGAAAAGGCCTGCGCTCCCCCCATCATGAGCTCGGCAGTCATCGAAACCCGCGGCCTGCGCAAGGTCTACAAGGGATTCCTCGGAACACCGGTCGAGGCCCTTCGCGGGGTCGACCTGCGGGTCGAGCGGGGCCAGGCGTTCGGGCTGCTGGGTCCGAACGGAGCCGGCAAGACGACGCTCGTCAAGGCGCTGCTCGGCCTGGTACACCCGACGGGTGGTGAGGCTCGCCTGATGGGGGCGGCGGCCGGCTCGCCGGCCTCGCGGCGCCGCGTCGGGTACATGCCGGAGCTCCGCAACTACCCCCAGTTCCTCACCGCGGCACGATGCCTGGACCTGTTCGCCCGCCTGCACGGGATCGCCGCGGCGACGCGTGGCGAGCGCATCGAGCGGGTACTCGCCGACGTCGATCTGGCGAAATGGCGCGACCACAAGGTGGGCGGCTTCTCCAAAGGGATGAAGCAGCGGTTGGCGCTCGCCCAGGCGCTGCTCACCGAACCCGAGTTGCTCTTTCTCGACGAGCCGGCCGAGGGTATCGACCCGCTCGGCCGGGTTGTCGTGCGCAACATCCTTCGGCGTGTCCGCGAGAGCGGCACGACACTGTTCATGAACTCCCACCTGTTGACGGAAGTCGAGATGGTGTGCGATGAAGTTGCCATCCTGCACGACGGCGAGGTGGTCGAATCCGGCGTCCTTGCCGAGCTCACCTCGCGAGAGCGCGAATACCGCCTGACCGCGGCCTCGGATCTCGAGCGCGTGCCGGCCATCCTCGACGGCTCGATTTCCGGCCTCGAGGAGGTAAAGGCCCCGGCCGGACTCGGCGCGTGGAACCTCAAGGTCCAGGATCGAGAACAACTCAACGCGGCCCTCGACCGTCTGCGCGGCAAGAGCATCCTCATCGACAGCGTCGAGCCGGTGCGCAGCAGCCTGGAAGACGTCTTCCTCCGCGCCATCGGCTCCGCGACGACGGACGAGCCACCGGGGCACGCCACGCCGGACCACGTCGAGGACTCGACCGCCGCACCGGGGCGAAATGCAGGCGCCGGCCCATGAACGATGCTTCGAGTGTCGCCGTGAGCCACCCGGTCTCGCATGAACCTTCGGCACTGCAATTGACGGTTCGCCAGGTGCGGGCGCTGGTCACCTACACCGTGCGCGAGTCGCTGCACCGGTGGACGCTGATCACGTACCTCGCCGGAATCAGCTTCTTCCTGGTGTTGATGGCGACCGCCGTGAATCTCGATATCGTCGAAGGAACGCTCGCCTCGGCGCGGCTCTTCGGCCAGGACATCCAGATCGGCGACATGCAGATCCAGGTCGAGGACATCGTACGCGTCTTTCAGGTGACGGTGATCAGCATTCTGTACATCGTCGGGGTCGTGTTGGCCCTTTTTCTCACCAGCAACTACGTGCCGGCGCTGGCCCGTGAGGGCTGGGTCGACCTGCTCGTTGCCCAGCCTGTGGCGCGCTCGACGTTGTTGCTCGGTCGCGCTTTGGGCTCCGTCACGGTGGTCAGTATCGGCATCGCCTACCTGGTGGGCGGCAGCTGGCTCGTTCTCCGGCTCAAGACCGGCCTCGGGAGCATGGGCTTCCTTTTCGCCGGTCTCGTCATTCTGCTGGCGTATTCGGTGTGCTACACGGCCGCCGTGCTGGTAGGCATTGTCACCCGCAACAGCCCCGTGAGCGGCATGATCGGCTTCATGGTGTGGATCGCCGGACACGTGTTGTACGCGCCGCATCGGTTTCCGGAGTGGCGGGCCGCGCTTCCGGCCGGCTGGCGGCGAAGCACGGCCACCGCGCTCACCGAGGGCCTTTACTGGCTTCTGCCCAAGAGCCAGGGTCTGTGGGACATGGCTGTCGGAGCGGCCCGCGGCGAGCCGGTCTCGCTGGCTCCTGTATGGTATTCCCTTCCTTTCGCTTTCCTGTGCCTGTTTCTCGCCTGTTGGTGGTTCACGCAGCGCGACTACTAGGAGAACACGATGAACAACTCCCCGAGCCTTTTCCGAAGCCTGACGCGCTGCGTGGCGCTGGTCGCATTGGCGACCTTGCTGGCGTGCTCCGTCACCGTCGATTCCGAAGGCGGTACCCAGAACGCCGCCCTCATCGACCGATTGCCGGCCGGAGCAACCGCCATCGCCTGGATCGATTTCGAGGCGTTGGCCGAGTCCATGACGCCGGAAGAATGGACCGAGTACGAGGAGATGTTCGAACGCGATGAGGACATGCAGGACCTCGAGCGGTTCACCGAGGCCACCGGCATCGATTTGCGAGAGGACATGAAACAGGTCGCGGTGGCCGTGATGCCGGGCGCAGGCGAGGAGGACGACCCGCTCGTGCTCACCCATGTCGTCTACGACGAAGGTCGCCTCATGGAGCTGTTTGCGAACTCCGAAACCCGCACCTACGAGGGCGTGACCCTGTTCGCTGCCAACGACGTGCTTCGCGAGCTGGGGCAGACCGTGGGTGGCTCGGAAGAGGAAGAGGCCGGTGACGATGCCGGCGCGATCGAGACGGAGCAGTCCGACGCCGAACCCGAACGACAGGGTTATCTCGCGATGCTCGACGACCGCACCCTGGCCATGGGCAGCGAGAAGAGCCTCGAGGTCATCATCGACGTCGACGGCGGCCGGCGAGACGCCTTGAAGATGGACCCCGCGATGAACGACCTCATCTCCGACGTCGCCGGTCAGGGACAGATCTGGCTCGTGGCCACGCGGGACACCTGGGCGGACCAGATCGGCGATCTCGGCAGCGCCGGTGGAGGCATGGTGCCGACGAACGCCGTTGAAAGCATCGAGGTCGTCACCATGTCGATGCGCATGGGCGGCGGCATGGCGATGCGCCTGGCGGGAGTGGCCGCTAACCCCGAAGACGCGACCCTGCTGGCCGATACGCTGCGCGGCTGGACAGCGATGGGCAAGATGATGCTGCAACAGAACCAACCGGAGCTCTTCCAGATCCTCGATCGAGGCATCAGCGTCGGTAACGACGACCGCACCGTGCACATCGAGGCGACCCTGACCCCGGACGACCTCGACACCCTGCGCCGATTGGCCGAGGAACAGATGGATGCGGGCGAGGTGATCGGCTCGGGATAGGGAGCTGTAACGGAGGAATCGTTCGACTGTCCCGCGAGTGTCAACTGAATATCCCGCACGGGACACTAGTGCTAATCTGGCCGGCATGAAGCGATTCTTCGTGACTCTCGTCCTGTTGCTCGCCGTCGGCGGCGGCGTCGTGTTCTATCTGTTCGGCGCCGAATTCGGAATGGCTCCGTTCGTGGCCTCAGCCGTGCGCTACGACGTGAACGCCAATGGTTCCGTAGACCTTGTGCGCTGGAATTTCGGCGACCAAGTGACGTTGTGGGAATGGGACCGCGACGGCGACGGGCAACTCGAGCTTGTCGCCTACGACGCCGTCGAGACCGCCGCCGCGGATGGCGGCGGCACGGTGGTCCAGCCCACGGGCTCGATTACCGCGTGGGATTGGGGAGCGAACTCGCTCATCGAGGACGGCACCGTGCCGCCCGGCGTCGAGCGCCTCATGCAGCGTGAAGAGGTCGTGACCGCTCGATCGACCCCGTCGGCGAGCGACATTTCGTTGGTGGGCGCCGACATCCGAGCCCTGGTCGAAGAGATCGAGGCTCGCTACGACGAGTTTCGCCTCGCCGACCTGCGAATGCCGATCGTGGGCGCCACGCTGCCCGATCTCGACACCCTGCTTCCGGGCTCGCCCCGTGCGTATCGCAACGGAATCCACCAGGGCTTCGATATGAACAACGGGCACATCGGCGTACCCACGGCCTACAGCGGGCCGGTGATCGCGGCCAAGGACGGGACCGTCATTCGAGCCCTACTCGACTTCCAGGAAATGGCTCTCGACGAGCACGCCCAGGCCATCGCCGCATCCCAGGCGGCGGGCACGACGCCGCCGGACATCCTCGACAAGCTGCGCGGGCGACAGGTCTGGATCGATCACGGCCACGGTGTGGTCACTCGTTACGTGCACCTCTCGGGCATCGCCTCGGACATCGCCGAAGGCGTTCAGGTTCGCGCGGGAGACATCGTCGGGTTCGTCGGCAACTCCGGCACGGAGGCCGCCGTGCAAGGCACCCGCGGAGGGGCCCACCTGCACTTCGAGCTCCGCATCGACGACCGCTATTTCGGCGAGGGCATGAGCTACGACCAGATCCGTGAAGCAGGCAACCGGATCTTCAACATCGCTCCCCGGCAACAATAACCGGCTATTGCTTCCGACACCTCCGCCCGGCACCTCCGCCCGGCCGGAGCCCGTCAGCATGCAGAGGGTTGTCGGAGGGCGCCGAGGGCAAGGCGCCCGCCGAGAGCACGACCGCAGGCGTACACCCGTACGTCAGAGGTCGGGCGAACAAGGGCAACGCCGCGATCGGCGTTCTCCGACAACCGGGGCGACTACTGGGCCAGCGCCGTCATCAGCACCAGAATCGACATGGCGGCGGCGAAGAACATGAAGAGCACCACCGTCAGCACGACCACCGGTATGGCGACGGTGGCGATCGCCTTGGGCCGGTCGAGGCCGTAGACC
The DNA here is from genome assembly GCA_964430745.1 of uncultured Acidobacteriota bacterium. GTDB lineage: Bacteria > Acidobacteriota > UBA890 > UBA890 > UBA890 > CBDCGW01. Next base: position 15,508 of record CAYSHI010000155.1, read on the forward strand.
CGCTCAACGCACACGACCCACACGATGCACATCCAGATGCTGGCGATGGGCGTGAGGACGAAATTCAGCACCCAGATGACGCTTACCCAGGTGAGGATGTACGCGAAGGAGAAGGGGCGGAAGAAGTCGAGGAACTCGCCTTCGCCCTTGAACGCGACGGTCGCGATCAAATGCAGGATTCCTGAGCCGATGAACGCGCCGATCAAGTAGAAGACCGGCAGAACCACCACGCCGAAGGGCGCCATGGAGCCGATCGCAGCCGCCACACCGGACAGGGCAATGATCACCAACCCGATGGTGAACGCATCTTCGTCGCCCTTGACCCTGTCGATCTCCTCGCCGTTGAGCTGGACGATCTCCAACGCTCGCTTGACGTAGTCGACGAAGTTGTCGAGAAAACTGCCGGCAGCGCTCACCTGTGGTTCAGCCATACCGTCTCCCACGGTTCGGTCGAAGAGTCATCTGCGAGTCTAAGCCGCTGCCGAGCGGCCGGTCAATCATGATTGCATGGCTCGGGCTCTTTGGCCGCCAGGCGACATTGCGAGGGGCGCTCCGCGCGCCGGAACTCGGGCAAAACGGTCGGCATGCCGCCGCGGCGGCAACGATCGAGCACGTCGGATCGGGCAATCAACGGTGCGCGATCAGCAAATAGGCCCAGTTGGCGAGGACCAGAGAGCAGGCTGTCGGGGCGGCGTAGCGGACGAGGAATTCCGGCACGCGCGGTCGCGGCCACCCCGCCGCGACGACGGCCGCCGCACCGGGGACGTATGCGAGCAGGCCGATCCCGGCCACTGCCACGAGCGGGTTGAACCGTAGCGCCGTCGCCCAGTGCCCTGCGGCCGCTGCCACGAGAGCCCGCGTCCCGTAGCAGGTAGGGCACGGTATCCCGGTGATCTCCCGCAGCGGACACAGCATCTCCCAGGCGCCGCCCCACAGCGGATAGCCCCACGCGGCCAACAACACGGCGAACCCGCTCAAGGCACCGAGCGCGTGCAGATCCTCGACGAGCGGGGGCGCCGGCGGCGACGGCCCGCCGACAACGCTCTCGGCGCTCGACGAAGCCCCGGCCTGCGCCCGACTCGCCGCGCGTGCGGTGCTCACTGCAGCCCCATTTGCGCCAAGCTCACGACGCTCAAGGAGGCCACGACCACCAGCACCAGGCAAAAACAGGCGAGGAGCACGGGGATGAGCACTGCCGCGGCCGCACGACCGGTCGGCACGGATTGGGCCTCGCGCACGCCGATGATCTGGACGACGACGCGCCACACGGTCCCCACGAGCACACCGCAAATCGGCACGAGGTTGAAGACGCCCACCGACCAGCTATAACAGACCACCCGAAAGGTGGTTTCGTACGGGCGGGGTGCGCCGCCGAGCATCAGCAGGAGGACGTGCACGAGGGCGGCACCGAAGAACGTGGCGGCGCACACGAAAAGCGGCGCGAAAAGAGCGAACCAGACCTCGGCCAGGTTGGCGGCGGCGATTTCCTCGACGCCCGTACCGGAAAAGCCGACGAGGAGCGCGCGGATCAGCATGTCCCAGGCCTGCGCGGCCCACACGGCCACGCTGCCGATGAGCGCGGCGAAGCTGAGCGGCTCCGCCCAGCCCCCTTCCCTCCGCATGGAGCGGAATGCCGTTGTGGGAGAAAACACCACCTCTCGAATCGTTCCGAAGACCGCCGCGGCGGCGCCAAGCTGCTCCCGACGCTCCCACGCCAGGCCCGCGCGCGGCGAAGACGCGTCGGGGCCGTCACCGAAACCGCCACTGCCGGCGCTGGTGCCGCCGCCCACGCCCGACGCCCCATCTCCCGGGAGAGCTCCGTCCGATTGCGGGACGTCGTCGTTGCTCACATCGTCGTACGGATCACTCAAGTCTCGACTGCCTCCGCGAAGGTGCTCCGCGACGGGGCACGCCGTCGTGTAATCTAGAGGAGACGTTCACGGCGTCCTGAGCCGCGTAATCGGCGCATGATATGTTGCTGCGACCGACCGTGGCCTCGGCTGAATGTAAGGTCTCGTCACCGAGCATCATAGCCGCGACCGACGCAATCCACAGAAATAGCTCTTCGAGGCAACCACACAACATGCGCAAATTGTCACGCTTCGGGCTCGCTCTCGGCCTCGTGCTTCTCACCGCCGGCGCCGCCGCTTACGGCCCGCGGATGGCCACCGCGGCCGGGCAGATCTACTCCCGCCTCCAGGTACTGGAGGACATCATGGAGATCATCGACCGTCATTATGTCGACGAGGTCGATGTCGACGAACTGTTCGACAATGCGACGCGTGGCGTGCTGGAAAACCTCGACCCGCACTCGCGCTACTACAGTGCCGAGGAGTATCGAGAGCTACAGGAGCAATATCGCGGCGACTACGCCGGTATCGGCGTCTCGTTCGAGATCTTCGACGGTGTGCTCACCGTGCTCGACGCCCTGGAGGGCGGACCGTCGCAGGAGCTCGGCCTTCGCCCCGGAGATCAAATCATCGAGGTCGAAGGGCAGGACGCGGTCGGCTGGGATGTCGACAAGGTCTATGAGAGACTGCGCGGCCCCGCGAACACGCGCGTCAACGTCACCGTGCGCCGCCCCGGCGTCGAAGAGCTCCTCGACTACACCATCACGCGCGGCAACGTCGACATCGCGGCGGTTTCGATCATCGCCATGCTCAACGAGGACACCGGCTACATCCGACTCAACACGTTCTCGGCGAAGACCGCCATCCAGGTGGAAGAGGCGCTCAACGACCTCGAAGAGCAAGGGATGCGCCGTCTCGTGTTCGACCTCCGCGGCAACGGCGGCGGCCTCATGTCGCAGGCGCTGCAACTGACCGACAAGTTCCTCGCCGGCGGAAAGATGATCGTGGAGACGCGCGGCCGCACCGCCGTCGCCAACGAGCCGATCCACTCGACCGACCGCGACACCCATCCGCCGATTCCCATGGTAGTGCTGGTCAGCCGCACATCGGCGAGCGCCTCGGAGATCGTTTCCGGAGCCCTGCAGGATTGGGATCGCGCCCTGATCGCGGGCGAGACCACGTTCGGCAAGGCGCTGGTGCAGAACCAGTTCCAGTTTCGCGACGGCTCGGCGCTGTTCCTGACGATCGCGCGCTACTACACGCCCAGCGGGCGCCTTATCCAGCGCGACTACAAGGACAAGGAAATCGAGGAGTACCTGGCCGCGGTCGGTGACGTGGTCTCGGAGGATGACCCCGAGGTTCCCTGGGCGGAGGACGACGCCGAGCGTCCCATGTATCACACGGCGGGCGGTCGCACGGTGTACGGCGGCGGCGGCATCCATCCGGACATCGACATCGAACCCACCATCGTCTCCGGAATTGCCGCCGTGATGTACCGCGCGCCGCTGCGTCTGTTCTTCCGCTACGGCGTGAAGTACGCAGCCGAGCATGCCGCCGAGATCCCGGTCAGCTTCGACGACTTCAATGATAACTTCGTCGTCACGGACGAGATCATCGACGACTTCATCGCCTTCGTTCGCCAGGACGAGATGCGGGCCCCCCTCGACCAGATCGAGGTCCCGCTGACCAACGAAGATCTCGAGCCGACCCGCGAGGACCTGCGCATCTACATCAAGTCGGACATCGCCGCCGCCATCTGGGGCGGAGATACCGGCCGCGAGGTACTGCTCCGGTACGACGAGCCGGTGATGAAGGCCCTGGACCTGTTTCCTCAGGCGGCCAACCTGCTGACACTGGCCGACAAGGCTGCAGCCCAGCAGTAAGCCATCTCCGCGCGTCAATCGCCCGCGAGCGCACGGTAGAGCTCCGGGCGGCGGTCCCTCAGGAACGGCCGCTGGTTGCGGTTCTTCGCGATCTCGGCGCGGCCGATCTCGACGACGAGGAGCTCCTCGTCGCTCCCGGCGCGGGCGCCGATCTCGCCTGCCGGGTCGACGGCAAAAGAACCGCCGGCGAACGCCAGCGTCGCCTCCTCGCCGACACGGTTACAGCAAGCGATGAACACGGCATTGGAAAACGCCGCACCCTGCATCTCGATCTCGTAGCCGCGACCGGGGTCGCCCGCGGTGCCGGCGAAGGGGCTGAGGATGAGCTCGGCGCCGCCGATGGTCAACGCGCGCAGGTGCTCGGGAAAGTGACGGTCGTAACAGATGGCCATCCCCAGCGGGCCCGCCGCGGTGTCGTGCACCTCGAAGCCGGAATCTCCCGGCCAGTAGTAGAAGCGCTCGTTGAAACCCGGCTCCTCGGCGATATGCAGCATGCGGGCGACGCCCACCAGCGAACCGTCGGCATCGATGATCGGCGAGGCATCGTAGTGCCGGCCGGGACCGGCAAGCTCGAAGATATTGGGAACCACGACGATCTCGTGCTCTGCCGCCTTCCGCTGAAACGCCTCGGTGATCGGACCCGGAATGGGCTCCGCCCAGTCGAAGTACGATGCGTCGGCTCGATGCTGCGGAAAGAACGGATGAAATGCCATCTCGGGAAAGACGCACAGTCGGCACCCTTGCTCGGCCGCCGCGTCGACCCATCCGAGGCCTCGCCGCAGGTTCGCCTCCAGGTCGTCCGAGGCGGCGACCTGTGCCAGGCCGATGCGGAACCTCTCTCCGGGTTCAGATTGGCTCATCGAGTGCTTTCTCCTCCGCTGTCGTGCCCCCGCCCCCTCTGCGAGAACGCCACCAGGCCACCAGCGCGATCACCGGCAGCAACGTCACCGCCTCCCAGAAGATGGCATAGAGGTTGTGAACCGTCAGCAAGCTGAATACGAACTCCACCGGCGTGCCGGAGCCGCCGAGCTTCGCCACCTCGACGAACCACGGGTAGATGTCGACGTAGCCCTCCGACAATGGATAGAACATCGGCACGCCGGACGGCGGTCTGAAATCTCGGTTGAACGCGTCGAGAAGCACGTGGGACAGCATCAACAGCCCCACCATCAGGGCCGTCCCCGAGAATGCCGACATCCGCGCATGGAGCGTCGGCCACCGCTTTCCTGCCGCGGCAGTGGCCGCGCCGACCGTCAACGCCACGGCGACGGCGAACAGAGCGCTGTGGCTGTAGCCGACGTGATGGTAGAGATTCGGCTCGCCGACAAGAATGCCGGGGATCATGTCGAGGTCGGCCGCGTTGGCGATGAAAACCGCCAGCAGCAGACGCTTCCAGGCAAACGGCGTTCCATCCGCGTCAAGGCCCCTGAAGACCGCGATCCCGGCGAGTGAGTGGGCTACAGGCAGCGGCATGATCGGCGGTCAGCGCTCTCTGATGACGCGCGCCGGAATGCCCGCGGCAACGCTGCGTTCGGGCACGTCGGCGGACACCACGGCGCCGGCGCCGACGATGCAGTCGGCACCGACATGAACGCCGTCGAGCACTTTGACGCCCGCGCCGAGCCAGACGTTGTCATCGAGCCGTACGCCGTGAGAGACGGCCTGCTGTTCCTGGATCGGCCGGCTCGGGTCGTCGGACTGGTGCCCGCCGCCGATCAGATAACAATAGGCCGCCAGCAGGCCGTCTTTGCCCACGTGCACCGAGCTGCCGGAGGCAATCTGGCTGTTGAAACCGATGTTGACCCCTTCGGCCAGCGAGATGTCGCCGTTCTTGCACGAGAGGATGGTGTTGCGCCCGAGAAACACTCCGTCACCCAGGCTGATCCCGCGGTTGGTCGACCCTTTGGCGTCCAGCAAACAGTTGTCGTCGACAATCACCCCGTCGCCGAGCCGGATCTTGTGGGGGCTGCGCAAGACGACGTTCTGGCCGAAAACCGGCTTTTCGCCGCACTCCGCCAGCAACGTGCGGTAAAGAAACCGACGCAGCACGAGGCCAAGGGCGCCCGGGACCCAGCTCGAGATCAGCATCACCAGCTCGTAGTGCAACAGCGCGAGGATGCCCGGCCGCCCGACAACGAGCTCCTGATACTTCCCCGCGGCACCGCCCTGCTGCAGCTGGCGCCGCACGAGGTAATCGTCGGACGCGTGGCTCGCCCCCGACGAGGGCGGCTCGGTTGCGGAAGCGGGCGAACCGGTGTTGGGCCCGGGCGGCTCGGCCGTCGGCGCGGACGGGTCGGGCGCGGCCGCATCGGCGGGCCGGTTTCGCCCCACGGACTGCGTTCTTGCGGGTCGCTCTGCGTCGGTTTCGCTCACTACCCAGAGACTAGCAGACCGATACCGACCGCCTGACACCCGCGCATCAACGAGGGTTGCCCCGCCCGATGGCCACAGATAGCATTGCAGCAGACCGTTTGGCGTACTTCAGCCATGCATCAGCCGGCGACCGGAGGCAGTCGTCGGCCCGGTTGCCCCCCTTGAGTTAGCGCCACATGTCACGACTCCTTGAAGTCCGCCGCCTGCGGCGGGCCATGCTCCTGTTGTCTCTCGCCCTGGGCCTTTGGCTCGCGGCCGCTCCGTGGCCCGCGACGGCAGAGCGTTCGGATCACGGGAACGTGCGCGCCGGGGCCGAGGATCCCGACCAACGGCCTGCACCCGTCCAAGAGCATGCTCCCGGCCAACAGGCGGCACAGGCTCGGGAACAGGATCCCGACGAGCGGGCGGCACGCGCGGAGGTTCCCGAGACCGGCGACGACACGGTCGGCGACGCGACGCTGCTGTTGACCCCGTCGACCGTGCTGACAACGCCCGGAACCCGGTTTCGGTTGACGCTCTCGATCCTCGGGGCCGAGGATCTCCGGCGGCTTCCGGTGACGTTGCGCTTCGACCCGGCGGTCGTCGAGGTCGTCTCCGTGAGCCTCGGGTCGGCATGGGACGACCGCGAGCAGCCCATATTGCTGTACGACGCGAGCCGCCCGGGCGAGCTGGTGGTCGGCCTCGGACAGCTCGATCGCGACAAGACGGGTCTCTTCGGCGCCGCCGAGTTACTCGAACTGGAGCTTCTGGCCGTAGCGGCGGGGAGCGCGGAAATCGTTCTGGAGCGCTTCGCGGCGATCGGCAGCGGATCGAAGCCGCACAGAACAGTGGCCCTGACGGCCAGAATTCTCGTCCGATGAGACGCCTGATGGTCGCAGCAGCCGCCGCTCTTGTTGCGCTTTGTCTCGCGGGAGGATCCGGCGCGCAGGCGACCGCATCCCCGCGACAGGTCGGCGGCGCAACGGCAGCGCGTCCGACGCCTGGGACCGCGGCGACCATCGCCGGCGGCGACGCAACGGTGGTCGCCTGGACACAGGAATCCGCCCTGCGACAACGGATACGCGCCTCGACCGGAGCGCCCGCCACCATCGTCGAGTTGGGCCCCGAAGGCCCCGGAAACGACGGCGCCCCGACGTCCGCGGCGTCGCGTGATGGTTCCGTGTGGGTGATCGCCAGCCGCGCCTCCGGCAACGCACAGCGGCTCTGGGCACAGCAATGGACTGACGGCGTCTGGCAGCAACCGCTCGATGGCCCTTCAGCGCGCGCGTATGACCACCATCCCGCGGCGGCGGTTGATCCCGACTCGAACGGGATCTGGATCGTCTGGATCGGCGAAAGCACCAACGGCGGCGACGCCTCGATGCTGTACGCAAGCCGCTGGACGGGGCGCGGTTGGTCGGCGGCGGAGCCCCTGCCTCGCAGTTTGGGCGCACCGATGGCGCCTTCGATCGCCGTCGACGCTACGGGAACGCCGTTCGTCGCATGGGCCGCGAGCGACGGCACCGACGCCGAGATCTGGGTGAGCACGCGGCGCGACGGCCGCTGGTCCGCGCCGTTTCCGGCGTCGCGCAACCAGGTTCCCGACATCACGCCTTCGGTCGCGGCAAGCGCGAGCGGTGTGCTGCTCACCTGGATCTCCTACACCGACGCCGGCTACCTGCCGATGGCGCGGAGCGGCTCCGGCGCCGAGGCCTGGGACTCTCCCGTGATACTTGACGAATCTCCGGGGGGGCGCCCGCAGGCCGCGTTCGTCGACGGCAGACCCACCGTGCTCTGGCGGCGGCTCTCGCCCGCGGCCTCCGGCGGCACCATTACCTCTCGAACCCTCGAGTCCGGAATCTGGACCTCTTCCCAACCGCTCACCGACGCGTCGGGCTCGCCCTTCAGCGTCGCCGGCACGGCCGACGGCCGGGTCATGTTGGCGTTCTCGCGGCCCGATGGGCAACTCGGCGTGGTCGAGACCCGGCGACGCGATCCGAGCGCACCCGGCGAAGCCCTTGCGGCACTTTCCGTGGCGAGCGCGGCGCGTTTCGGCGCCCCGAGTGCATCGACGACAGCCGTCGACCCGGCTCCGATTTCCGCGGCCGAAGGCGACCCCGTGCCCGCGATTCCGGAGAACTACACGGCGTTCGGCGATAGCATCACGAACGGTGTGACGTACAACCCTGACCGCAGCGACTCGCCGGGGTACCGCCAGCCTCTGCAGATCTTGCTGCGGGCGTTTTTCGGAACCGGCACCGTCTTCAACGCCGGAGTCGACGGCGAGATAACGGCCGACGGGGTCGGCCGCATCGACAACGCCATCGCCGCGCAGGACTCCGACGTAATTCTCATCATGGAAGGCACGAACGACATCGTGAACGCCATCGATGTCAGCGTAGCGGCCTTCAACTTACGGCGCATGGTGCAACGCACCTACGAAGAAAAGCCGGATATCCTCCCGTTCCTGGCTCAGCTTCCGCCGCGGCTCGACCCGGGTCCGGACGGGTTCGACGGCCCGGGGAACAGCCGGATCGACGAGCTCAACGCCATGATCCCGACCATCGGCGAGGAAGAGGGCGCCGACGTCGTCGACATGAACACGCCCATCGACGGGCACCCGGAGCTGATGTCGAATCCGTTGCACCCGTCCGAAGCCGGTTACGAGGTCATGGCCGAGCAATGGTACGCGTCGGTGCAAGCCGCCGTCTTGTCCGCCACCAACCGGGGAGATATCGATGCATCGGGCCGCACCGACGGTTTGGATCTCGTGCAACTGGCCCTGGCGTTCGGTTCGATGCTCGGCGAGACACGCTACAACCCGGAGGCAGACATCAACGTCGACGGCATCGTCGACGGCTTCGACCTCGATGTCCTGATCCAGTTCTTCGGCCAGGATGTACTGCCCGCCGGCCCGGGAGCGGGCCAATGACGAGGAACCGTCAGTCGAATTCCCGGCGGACCGTGGGGACACCCGGCTCCTCGGGAACGGCTCACATTCTGCCGCTGCTCGTGGTGGTCGCGGCAACCTTGCTGCTCGCCGCCTGCGGAGGAAACAGCCCCACCTCACCCTCGCCACCGCAGCCCCCACCCCAGCCCCCGCCGCCGCGCGTCACCTTCGTGGCCGACGCCGCCAACCCCGGACTAGATGCCATTTCGCTTCGTCTGGGCGCCTCCGCGGCCGACAGCTTCACGCTGACCATGCGCGCGGAGGAGGTTACCGACCTGTATGGCTTCGGCGTCGATGTCGTTTTCGATCCCGCGCTGGTGGCGTTTGCGAGCTTCACCGCCGGCACGTTCCTCGACGAGACCGGCATCGCGGTGACGACGCAGGTCGTCGAGGGTCCGCCCGGGACCCTGGTGATCGGCCAAAGCCGCGTCGGCGACGTCTTCGGCGTCTCCGGCTCCGGTACCGTCGTATCGCTGGAGTTCACCACCGTTGCCGCGGGCACCTCGGCCATCGAAGTGCAGAACGCGGCGGCCTTCGACAGTACCGGGGCGGCGACAGACATCAGCTTCTTCGGCGGCTCCGTCACCGTGCCGGTCTCCGCTCGATGAGCGTCGATCCCGAGGTCGTCGAACACGTTGCCGAGCTGGCCAAGCTCAACCTCGACACCCGGGAGCGAGGGGAACTGGCCGACCAACTTGCACGCATCCTCGAGTTTGTCGCGCAGCTCGACGAGGTCGATGTCAGCGACGTGCTGCCGACCAAGCACGTCATCGATCTGAGCAATGTCGAACGTCCCGACGCGCCGCGCGAATCACTCTCCCAGGCAGAGGCGCTGGCGGAGGCGCCGAGCGCGGATGAGGGGCACTTCGTCGTGCCCAAGGTCCTGCCGGACTGATGGCCTTCGACCTCGACAGCATCGGCTGTGCCGAGACCGCGCGCCGCGTCGCCGCGGGAGACTGGAGCGCGACGGAGGCCGTCGATGCGGCCCTCGACCGAATCGAGAAGCGCGACGCCCGCATCGGCGCCTTCATCGATACTTACGCCGACGCCGCCCGCGATCGCGCCCGGCGCATCGACGGCGACGACGCCCTCCGCTCGCTACCCCTCGCCGGCGTCCCCATCGCCCTGAAAGACAATCTCTGCATCGCCGGCGAGCGCACGACGTGCGGCTCCCGCATTCTGGAGTCCTTTCGGCCGCCTTATTCGGCGACCGCCGTCGACCGCCTCGAGTCCGCCGGCGCGGTGATCGTCGGCAAGACGAACCTCGACGAGTTCGCCATGGGGTCGTCGAACGAGAACTCCGCCTTTCACGAGACCTTCAACCCGTGGGACGTCTCGCGGGTCCCCGGCGGCAGCAGCGGCGGCTCGGCCGCGGCGGTGGCCGGGGGGATGGTGCCCGCGTCGCTCGGCTCCGACACCGGCGGCTCGATCCGCCAGCCCGCAGCGCTGTGCGGCATCGTCGGCATCAAACCGACCTACGGTCGTGTCTCTCGCTACGGCCTGGTCGCCTTCGCATCTTCGCTCGACCAGATCGGCCCGCTCACTCGCAACGTCGAGGACGCCGCGCTGCTGCTGTCTGTGATCTCCGGGGCCGATCCCGCCGACTCCACCACCCTTCCCGATGACGCCCCACCATTCGGCGACGGTCTCGAAGCAGCCGCCGCGGAATTCAACATCGGCGTACCGGAGGCCTGGCTCGGCGACGGCGTAGATGCGCCTGTCCGCGACGCTGTGCGCGGCGTGCTCGACGAGCTCGAAGGCGCGGGGGCGCGCCTGGTTCCGGTGGATCTGCCGCACGAGAAATACGCCGTCCCGACCTACTATGTCGTCGCCGCCGCCGAGGCGTCGTCGAATCTGGCCCGCTACGACGGCGTGCGCTACGGGTTCCGCGCCGAGGGCGAGTCCGATCTTGCGGCGATGTACGCCGATACCCGCAGCGGCGGCTTCGGAGCCGAGGTCAAGCGCCGCATCCTGCTCGGAACCTTCGTCCTCTCGGCCGGCTACTACGACGCCTACTACGGTCGCGCGCAGTGCGTCCGAACGCTGCTGCGCAACGATTTCCAGCGCGCTTTCGCCGACGTCGACGTGGTCATCGGCCCGACGACGCCGAGCACGGCGTTCGCGGTCGGCGAGAAGGTCGACGATCCGCTCGCAATGTATCTCAACGACGTCTTCACGGTGACGGCCAACCTCACGGGACTGCCGGGGATCTCGGTCCCCTGTGGGCACGACGCAGCCGGGTTGCCCATCGGGCTGCAGATCATCGGCCCGGCCCTCGGCGAGCACACGATCTTGCGCATGGCGCGAATCGTCGAGAATCTACGGGGCCCCTGGGGTCCCGCCCCCGTCGCCTAGCTGCTGCCTCGGTGGGTTGTTTACACGCGAGCTTGCAGACACGCATTAGGCCGGAGCCCCCGCGCTCGAAAGCCTGCTGGTAGCTCTGCGGCCCAGCTAGTGTGCTTTGCGCGGCACCCGGTAGGTGTGGGCATTGGAGGTAGACGGGAGGGCGGGGAGAGCGATACTGCCCTTCGCGTGAGGTGCGGGTTCTTGAGCGGCTAGCGCCGCGTCTGCGGTGCGCAGTACACGCGAGAGGGCAGCATCGATCTCCCCACCCTCCCTCAGATCCCCGGTTGCCGCCTCGGACCTGCCACATCTCGATCCCGCCCGACAAGACGACTCCCCGTGCCGACCATGGAACGGTGGCGGCGACTCGAAGGGAGAATTCTCCGGCGCCCGTAGGCGGCCGAGCG
>CAYSHI010000156.1:0-4809 GCA_964430745.1 uncultured Acidobacteriota bacterium
CGTTGTGCGGCGACATGACGATCGGGCTCGACCAGTTCCAGCGGAAGGCGCCCATGGGCCCCCAGCCTTTTTCGAGCTGAACCGCCTCGATGCCCGGGGTGATGTACTCGTCGTAGTTGACGATGTTGGCGTCCTTGGCGGGTCGGATGGACTCGCTCTCGCGCGTGTAGGCGTCGAGCTTCTGGATGCGGCCGCCGGTGTTGCCCGGATGGGGCTCCGAATACACCTCGCGGTAGTTGTCGGGGTTGATCTGCACGTGGTAGCCGTCGCCGCCGCTGATGTTGTACCAGTCGTTGGTGTAGATGGCGTTGGCGCGTGTCCTCGACGGGCCGCACGAAGAGCCGGCATCCTGCAGACCACCGCAGACGTAGTACGGGTCGCGCATGTCGACGCCGATGGCGTAGTACTGCGTGGCGTTGATGTTCTTGAACGTCACCCAGTTCTCACCGCCGTCGTGGGTCAGGTAGAGGCCGCCGTCGTTGCCGTTCCAGAAGCGCTTGGAGTCGTGCGGATCGAGCCACAGGGCGTGGTAGCAGTGGCCGCTGCCGCCGGGCATCGCTTCCAGTGTGCGGCCGCCGTCGAGCGACTGCTGGAAGCGGATGGTGTAGGAGAAAACGTGCTCATCGTCGTTCGGATCGATGGCGATGTGGTTGTAGTAGAACGGGCGGCTCCAGTAGCGGTTCACGTACGTCCAGGACTCTCCGCCGTCCTCGGAGCGATAGATGCCCGAGCCCGCCCGGCTCAAGTCCTCGTAGTCGGGATTCGGGCTGCCGTCCTCGAGACGCTGCGGGGGCTGGAAGCCGTGCTCGTAGTGCATCATCAGCACGTCCGGATTGTCGCGCGATACCGCCATGCCGATCTTGCCGGAGGCACCTTCGGGGAGCCCTTCGGTCAGCTGCGTGAAGCTGCGGCCGCCGTCGGTGGTCTTGAAGACGCCACCGAGCTCGCCACCCGAATCGAGCCGATAGGGAGTGCGCTCGCGCTGCCAGAAGGCCACCCAGATGGTGTCGGGGTCGTCCGGATGCATGATCGCCTCGACGGCGCCGGTGCGATCGTGATCGGGCAGTCCGTTGGTGAGCTTGTCCCAGGTCGCGCCGCCGTCGGTGGTCTTGAAGAAGCCACGCTCGCTGGGGCCCCAGATGTTGCCCAGGGCGGCGACGTAGGCGGTGTCGGAATCGGTCGGATGGGTGAGCACGGTGCCGATGGTGAGGGTCTCTTTCAGACCCATGTGCTCGAACGTCATGCCGCCGTCTGTAGACTTGTAGACGCCGTCGCCCCAAGCTGCGCTGTTGCGGCCGCACTCCTCGCCGGTGCCGACCCAGATGATGTTCGGGTCACCCTCGAAGATGGCCACGTCGCCGATCGAGGCCGAGCCGTACTCGTCGAAGATGGGCTCCCAGGTGTTGCCGGCGTTGATCGACTTGAAGACGCCGCCGGATGCCGTGCCGACGACGACATGGGCAAAGTTGTCGTCGAGCGCGTCGACCGCCGAGATGCGGCCTTTCTGGTTGGCGTTGCCGATGTTGCGCCAGGCCAGGTCCTGGATGAGGGATTGCTCGGGCGACTGCTGCATCGGCGCAGGCGACGCGGGCGCGGCGATAGCCCCGCCGATGTTCACTCCGGCGACGGCGACGACGGTCGCCGCGCAGGCTACGGCAACGCCGAGGCCGACGAGACGGCCCCGGGTGCCGGTGAGAGGGCGGGGGGCGCGGGGACGCAGAGATAGCATGGGAGCATTCCTTTTTTGACTGGAGATGGTGCGGACAGGAGGACCGCTTTTAGCACGCGGCCGGAAAAGGCGTCAAGCTGTCGGGGCCTGGCCGAATCGGCCGGTTGGGCGATCTCGTCGGCGGCATCGGCTGCCGAGCTCGACGTACGCCCGGCAGGTCTGAGGCAACGTAACTGCTCTACAACACCGCCGCGTAGACGATAAAGGCTCCCACCAGCACGGGGATCAACGCCCCCGCGCGGAACACGGTGTCGGAGAAGCTCATTACCCAGGTCAGCATCGCTTCGATCCGGGTCCGACCGAGGAGCAAACCGGAGAACCCGGCCACGAGCGTGAGAACGCCCAACGTACCGATGGCCATGGGCCGGGAGCAGGCGTCCGAGGCAACGAGGAAGAAAACACCGATCAGGATCCGAAGCGCTATTGCGCCGTAGATCGACTTGGGATTCCAGCGCGTGGGAACAAGGTGGCGCACCGGGCCCGGGAAAGCCATCACGACGACACCGATCAAGGCGATCAGTGCGCCGATTGTCGCAACGATCGTGGCGAACATCTCTCAGCTCCGGTTTGGCGGACTCGTCAGTAGGTCCATCCCAAGGCCATGGTAATACCGAAGTCGTTCTTGTTGGTCCCCGTCACGGGCGGCCGGGAGTCATAGCTCTCGAAAAAATCGACGGAGAAGTAGAAGTCCGTGATGAACTCCCGTTTGACCTTCGAGTTAATGAGCACGCGGTACCTGCCGATATCCGTGAGGCTGGGCAGGAAAACGAAGCTCGTGTTCACGTCCGTCTCGTGGTCGCCGAAGGTAAAAACCTGCACGTTGGTCCCCGCCGCGGCCTCGAAGTTGTTATTGCCCGTCTCTTCGCCGACGTATTGCTCGCGGCTGTACAGGCCGGTGCCGAAGGCGTTCCATGTCCAGCGGTTGGTTTGGACGAGGTAGCGACCGACGCCGCCACCACCCGTCCCGCGGAAGTCCAGGTCGAGCTCGTCGTTGCGCTCGAAATTCAGAACCGTGAGAGCAAACCAACGCTGCCAGCGCATCTGGCGAAACCACTGACCGGAAAGCGATTGGCGGTTGTTGGTGGTCTCTTCCTCCCGAACCCTGATCGCCGAGCTGAAATCGAGCGCGAACGTGTTGACGCGCCCCGTGTAGGTGGAGCTCGCGTTGAGGCTGTAATCGAACTGGTTGTCGCTCTGCGTGTAGCTGGCGCCGAAGTCGATGCCGCCATCAAGCTTGCCCCAGAAGCCGGGCCTGATCTGTGTCACGAAGGCGACCTCCTGGGTGGGGATGGTGGTGCTCGCCTGGCCGACGGTCACCTCGAGCTGCAAGGGCTCCTCACCCGGCTCGATGGAGCCGAAGTAGCGTTGCCCGGACTCCATCTCCACCTCGAAGGTCTTGTCGGTCTTGATGTGGACGATGCGCTCCCACTTGATATAGACCGTACCCATCGCGTCGGTCTTGCAGCGAAGGCGTCCTCGCTGGAGCTCCTTGATCTCGCAGGTGATGTCGTCGCCGTTGTCGAGCGTGATGACGTCGGTCTTCTGCGCCGCCGCCTCACTGCTCCAGGCGAACACGGCGCACAGGACCACGCAGAGGCGGGCGAACCAGGGTGCGGAGCGAGGCACACGAGCCATTGGCTTACCCCCGTCGGAGTTTCAGGATTTCGGAAAGGCGGCACCGTTCGAGGTGTCCGAAGACCCCCGAAGCGGCCGAGGCGGTGAGCATCGCAGGCATAGCCTGGCCGATGAGCGAGTCGCTGCTACCCATGAGGCGAAAATCTACCCGAAGCTCCGCCGGACTGCACCGGCTCACGGCGTCTCATTCGCCCGCTCTTCGATCTCGTCGAGCGTGTAGAGGCGGCCCAGGTTCATCCCCGGGCAACTGCGCGCCGCTTCTGCCCAGTCCTGAGGCGTCTCCACGTTGCTTCGCCAGAACGGCCATGTGCGGCATTGCGTCGGACGATCCTCGTACACCAGGCAACCGTGCTCCTTCGACCAGAACACACAGTCGTAGTTGGCTTTTTCCTTCAGGCTGACGAAGCCGGCCGGCATGAAACGGGTGTAGCGATCGCGAAAAGCAGCCTCGTCCATCTCCAGCCGGGCGGCAAGAACGGCGATTTCCTCGTCACTCACCGTGACCGTGCCGGTGAATCCCGTGCAGCATTTGCCGCAGCGAGTGCAGCCGAAAGAGAGCCCGTCACGGTACCAGGGCTGCTGCTTCATTTACCTTCGGTCAGTGCACGCCGCATGTCGCGGCTCCATTCGGCAAGCGAGACCTTCAGGTAACGGGCCTGTTCCGTCGGAGCGCGCCCGATCGGACCTTCCTCGCCGACCTCCGAGTGCACGCACACGAATGTCGGCCCCGCGGCCTCGAGGATCTCGTCGAGATCTCTCTCGTACACATCAGGGTCGTCGAACTCGTAGACCCGATCGAATCCCGCCGCGCGCGCCATCGCGGCGAAGTCGACCCGCGTCGCCGCCGGGATCGCCTGCCGCCCGGTGATCTCGTAGGCTCGATTCACCGCCACAAAGAGGATCAGATTCTCGACTCCCGACTCGATGACCGTCGCCAATGTGCCCAGGCTCATCAGCATGCTGCCGTCGCCGTTCAGGCAGAGCACCTTGCGGCGGGGGCAGGCCATGGCGATGCCGAGGGCCAGGTCGGCGGCGTGGGCCATGGCGCTGTCGGCGGAAGCGAAGTCCAGATCGTGATCGGAAAGCTTTCCCCACGCGCGCACAACGCTCATCGTGGTGACCACCACCTCGTCGGTGCGCCGTCGCGCCAGCGGCTCCAGGAGTTGGTCGCGGCTCAGCATGGCTCAGGTGAGGTTTCGGGGGAGCAGCACGGCGACCGGGCGATGCTCGTCCCGAGCGCGTTGCCAGGCGGCTCGCACCGCGCCATCGTCGTCGTCGTCGGCATATTCGCCGAAGGGAATCTCCCACGCTCGCAACGTCGGTTCCGTCATCAATGCGACCGAGTCGATGTCGGGGCGTTTCATGACGTCGCCGGCTCGGCCGGCTGCCCGTTCCTGTGCGATGGTCGCCGCGTGCGCCGTCATCTTCGCGTGGCCGCGCACGCC
>CAYSHI010000157.1:0-3278 GCA_964430745.1 uncultured Acidobacteriota bacterium
CGTCAAAGCGCCCGGACGATCCTCAGCTTCTCGAGCGCCTTGCGCTCGCGCGGGTCATCCCTGCGGTAGCCGAGCCAGGCGGCCGCAACGCGCCCCTGTCGGTCGATCAGATAGTTTACCGGCACGCTGTTCGTCCTGTAGCTCTGGTGGGCGATCTTCCTGGCGGCTTCCGAGTTGTCGACGATGTTCGGGTACGTGATGCCCTTCTTCTTCAGTAGGTCCGCGGCGATCTTCCTCTCGTCGGCACAGTCGAGGCCAAGGACGACGAGGCCCCGGTCGGCGTACTTCTCGTGCAGCTTCTGGAGATGAACTATCTCCTCGCGACACGGCGGTCAGCCCACCCGCCAGATGTTCAGCAACACCACCTTGCCGCGGAAGTCCGACAAGCTGGCCTTGCCGCCGTCGACGAGAGAAAGCGTGAAGTCGGGCGCCGTCGTGCCGGGCTTCAAGAGTCGTTCGGCTCTACTCGGGAGCCTCCACGGTTTCCAGCCCTCCGGCGGCGTCCAGACGAAAACACTGTTCGAGATCGGTGCGTTCACCTTGACGTCGAACCATTCTTCCTCGGTGATGATGTCGTTGCGGACGTGGACCACCTGGCGGAGCCGGCGCGGCAGATGGTCGCGCCGCGACAAGGCGAGCTCCCAGGTGCGCTGTCCCTTCATGATGCTGACCAGGATGACGTCGCACGTTTCGCCGTCGACCTTTGTCGTGCCCTTGCTGGTTACACCGTCGATGTAGCGCTGCAGAGAATCGGTGTAGCCGTGGAAGGTGCTGGCATCGATGACGGTCATCGTCATGCCGGCGCCCATCAGGCCCGTCTGGTGTGCGATGGAATGTCGGCCGAACGGCGTGCGGGTCCGCATGTAGTGGTCATCTCGCGGCTCGTTGTACGTCTTGGGGTCCTCGGTGTGAAAGAACGGCCGGCCATTGGGCCAATGTAGCCACATGGTGTCGCCGTCTCCGATGAGGATGCCACCCTTCTTACCACTGGACCGCACCGTATCCATGCGGAAGAAGTTTGGCTTCTTCATGCGAAGGTGGTAGGTGCAGGCGCCGAGTTCCTTGCCGTTCGACTCCCACCGATAGCGGCTCTTGTGTGAGAGTGTCCGGGCCGCCCGCAGCGATTCGATCATCTTGTCGTAGAGAGCGTGGGCGGCGGGATCGTCTTGGATCGTCGGCCTGTCTTGCGCCGAGGCCTCCGGCGCGTGCCACGCGCAGGTGGCGACCAGCAACACGATGACAGTGCGTTTCATCAGCGTTTCCTCCGTTTCGGGTCCATCGATCTCCATCTTCCCTCGGGCAAGGGGCGAATCGCCACGACCTGTCCGTCAAAGCGATTCGTCCACCTTCACCTCGATGCGCGGGATCGTCGCCTTGCGCACCGCCTTCTCCAGACTCTCGCGCACCGCCGGCTCGAGGCCGCGCAGGCCGGCGATGATGGCCTCGGCCTCCGGCGCGGCCGAGAACCCCCTCATCGTCACGCACCCGTTCTTTCGCAGCGTCGACACGGTGACCCGCACCATCGATTGTTGCCGAGGGTTCACGTAGGGCCGCATCCTGAACGAGGCCACCGTCGTTCCCTTCTTGAACTGCAGCGTCTCGTCGAGCCGTCGTCGCACCTCGGCCAGAACGTCGGGCGGCAGGTCGCCGAGCTGCTCCAGGATCCGGGTCGGCAATCCGGCGGCGACGCGATTCCGCGGCGCGTTGCTGTCCTCGAGGTACATGACCCGCACTTGCAATCGGCTGGCGTCGAGACTGAAAATGACCACCGGGCCGATTCGGCCGACCCCGCCGCTCATGTACGACTGCGCGATGGAGATCTGGCTGGTGGTGCCGCCCCGGGCGAGCACGCCGACGCGGCCGATGGTTCGGCGTGCCAGGGCCACGTCGAACTCCTGGAGCTTGCCGGCCCGCACGACGCCGATCACCACGCGTTGCCCGCGGGGCGCGCCGACGATGAGTTTCTTCAGCTGCTGGCGCGAGGCGATGGCGGTGCCGGCATACGACACGAGAATATCGTGTTTTCGGACGGAAGACGCGGCCGCTGGCGAGCTCGGCACAACGCGCGTCACGATGACGCCGGTACCCTTGGCGAGCACCGTCTCCAGATGAGCGACGAGTTCGGCCGGCACCGGCTTGACGGCGACGCCGACGTAGTTCTCCTCGGGGGCGCCACGCTTCATCTTCAACTTGCGCTCGCCCTCCTGGGCGACGAGAGCTGGCGTCAGAGCGATCAGGACGACGATGGTGATGACGTAACGCATGGCGTCCTTCACCTCCTCTTCACGGGCCGCGGGGCGGCCGGTTCGATGACGATGGACATCTCGGGAATCGACCACTGGATGCGGTCGCCCTGACCTGGGTCCGACATGGCGATGGTGGTCCACTTGACGGCCGTCTCCTGCACGACGTCGCCACGGCTCGTCGGGTAGGTGATACGCTCGATGGGCTCGGACCGCTCGGTGACCACGAACGCCGCGGCGGTGAAAGGGGCTGCGGCCGGTTCTCCCGGCCAGGCGCCCCAGACGACGATCACGACCGCGGCGGCGATGGCCGCGGCGACGCCGATTCGCAAGCGCCACCTCGGATCGACGCCAGCCGTCGCACGCAGGGGTGGGAGCTCCCCCCCGAGCTCGGAACGGAAGAAGTCCCGGAGCAGTGCGTCGTCGGCCCGCGTGTCATTCGATTCCATGATCCACACCTGCTGTTGAGAGCAGAGCGGCGATGCGCCGCCGTGCTCGAGACATTCGCATGTCGACGGCCTCGGGCGTGAGGCCCAGCGCCGCCCCGATGCGACGGGAGCTCCAGTCCAGGGTGTACTTCAGCGCCAGCACCTCGCGGTCTCGGGAGGCGAGCCGCGCCACCGCCTCGCGTACCTGCCCGTGCAACTCGGCGCTTTGCGCCACGCCCACAGGCCCGACCGTCGTGCCGGCGACGTGCTCCAGAGCGATGTCCTGCCGCGGTCGGCGCCGTCGGGCCGTGTCAGTGAGCCAGTTCCGGCCCGCAGTGAACAGCCAGGCGGCCACATCGTCGATGGCGGGCCGGCGCTGCTCGAGCAGCCTGACGAAGGCCTCCTGCACGGCCTCGAGCGCCAGCTCGCGGTCGCAGCAGCAGGCGTAGAGTCGCACCCAGAGCGCCCGACCGTGCGTCCGATAGGCCGCCTGTACGTCGGGAAGGTCGGGGCCGGGGAGCGGTTTCTCTCGCATCAGCAGCCTCGAAAACGCCTCGTCCGTCGGTGGGAATGACGGGGGGGAAGCCGGATCCTAACCAGGATTCTT
>CAYSHI010000158.1:0-16236 GCA_964430745.1 uncultured Acidobacteriota bacterium
GGGCTCATCTTCCTGCCTCCTCGAGGCTCAGGCGAGCTTCCCGATGATGGCGTCGGTAACCTCGACGCTGTTGGCCGCGCCCTTGGCGAGCACGTCGGCGCCACCGGTGAGCTTCTTCATGTCGTAGGTGCGCACGTCGCCGTCGGCAACCACCGCCGCCACTGCCTCGCGGATGGCCTTGGCCTTGTCGGCCTCGCCGATGTGATCGAGCATCATGACCGCGCTCAGCACCATGGCGATCGGGTTGACGATCGGCGGATCCAGCTCTTCGTACTTGGGCGCCGAGCCGTGCGTGGGCTCGAACACGGCCACCTCGTCGCCGATGTTGGCCGAGCAGGCGAAACCGAGCCCGCCGACGAGGCCGGCGTAACCGTCGGAGATGATGTCGCCGAACATGTTGCCGGCAACGATGACGCCGTAGTCCTCGGGGCTCTTGGTCAGCCACATCATCTGGGCGTCGATGTTCGTCGACCAGATCTGGATGTCGGGATACGACTTCTGCACCTCCTCGCCGACGTCCTCCATCATGCCGGAGGTCTCGCGCAGCACGTTGGGCTTCTCGCAGATGGTCACGGACTTGTAGCCGTGCTTGTCGGCGTAGGCGAAGGCTGCCTCGAGGATGCGGCGACACCCGTTGCGGGTGAACAGACGGGTCGAGACGGCCAGATCCTTGCTGGGCGCCGAGGCGAAGGGCGCGAACTTGGCGTGGGTCGCGAAGGCGTCACGAACCTGAGCGGGCGGGTTCGTCCACTCCAGGCCGCAGTACAGCCCCTCGGTATTTTGCCGGAAAATTACGGCGTCGATCTCGGGCTCCTCGAATCCACCGTCGGCGGTACGCCGGATGAAATTAAGCGGGTTGCCCGGAAACGACCGGCACGGCCGGATGCATACGTCGAGGTTGAAGATCTGCCGCATGCCGACGATGGGGCTGAAGTACGTCAGGTCCTTTCCCTGCAACTCGGGCTTGAGCTCGGCAACGGCCAGCTTCTTGGGCTTGGAGGTAATCGCCCCGAACAACCCCAGCTTGTGCTCACGCAGCAGGTCGATGGTCCGGTCGGGCAGAGGATTACCCTCGTCCGTCCAGAACTCCCAGCCGATGTCGCCGTGCACGTAGTCGGCTTCGAAGCCGACCGCGTCGAGAACCCGAAGTGTTTCCGGAAGAACCACCTTGCCGATTCCGTCGCCCGGCATCGTGACCACTGTGTAGCGTGCCATCTCGATTATTCCTTCCCTATTACAGGTTCAGGCGTTCTCTTACCTGGTTCTCGATACCTCCGGCCACCACCAGCGATTGCGGTACCGACCCGAGCGGCGAGAATCGAAAGACTTCTCCGCGGTAGGTCGCCGATCCGGAGGCGAAATCGACCTCGAGCTCGTCGCCCGGGATGATCGTCGCCTCGCCGGCGCCTACCGCGTCCTCGTGGATCTCCTTGATGCGCGTCACCAGATCGGCGCACGCGATGCAGACAAAGCCGTTGTTGAACGCGTTCCTGAGATACGTCTGTGAAAAGCTTCCGGCGATGACCATGGCGATGCCCTTGGCCTGGAACGCCGTCGCGGCCTGCTCGCGGCTCGAGCCGGTGCCGAAGTTCCAGCCGCCGACGAGGATGTCGCCTTCGCGCGTGCGCGAGACGAACGTGGGGTCGTAGTTTTCCATCACGACATCGGCCATCATCTCGGGCGTCATGTCGTCGCGGTAGGTGTAGTCCTTGCCGTAAATGCCGTCGGTGTTGAGATTGTTCTGTGGCGTGAGGACTAGGCGACCTCGGATGCTCGACGGGAAACCGGGCTGGATGTCGACCGCTTCGTCGGGAGCGGGCGCCGTATCCGTTTCCCGAAATGCGTAGTCCGGCCGCTGCCCGTCCGATGGAGCCGGCCCGGTGATGTAGCCGGCAACCGCCGAGGCGACGACGACCTCGGGGCTTGCCAGGTAGGCCTGCGCCTCGCGTGACCCCATACGGCCCTTGAAATTACGGTTGGTGGCGGAGATGCCGACCTCACCGTCTTCGAGCAGACCGGTACCGAGGCCGATGCACGGGCCGCAGCCGGGCGGGAGAGGTTGCGCGCCCGCAGCAAGAAGCGCTTCCCACGCGCCCAACGCCTCCGCGTCCTCCTGTACTTCCTTGCTGGCCGCGGCAACATACAGACCGACGCCGTCGGCAACCTTCTGGCCTTCGATCACGCGAGCCGCCGCGGCGATGTCCTCCAACCGGCTGTTGGTGCACGACACCAGGTAGGCCTTCTGCACCGCGATCTTCTCTTGCTCGATGTCGGCCACCGAGCGCATCACCTGCACGCTGTCGGGACCCGAGACGTGCGGGCTCACCTTGCCGAGATCGAGAACGATCTCGGCCGCAAAGGCGGCGTCGGCATCGGCGCACGGCGGGTCCGACGCCCAGGCCGCCAGGTCGTCCTCCGTATAGCGTTCCTTTATAGAAGGATCGGCCGTCTCGCGACGCCGGCGCAGGTAGTCGACCGTCACCGCATCGACCGGGAACCAGGCCACGAGAGCCCCCCACTCGGTGCTCATGTTCGAGATGCTGAAGCGCTCGTCCATGCTGAGGCCGGCAACACCCGGGCCGCCGATCTCGACCACGGCGTTGAGCACCTCGCCCTGGTTGTAGAGCCCGCACAGGGTGATGATGACGTCCTTGCCCGTCACCCCCTCGCGCAGCTCGCCTTCCAGAACCACTTTCACGGTGCGAGGTATTTGCCACCAGAATTCGCCGGTGGCCCATATCGCGGCTGCGTCGGTGCGCACCACCGGCGTACCGAGGGCGCCCAGGGCGCCGTACATGTTCGAGTGCGAGTCGGAGGCCACCACCAGCGAACCCGGCACCACGTATCCGTTCGCCACCATGATCTGGTGGCCGATGCCGGTTCCCGCCGGGTAGAAGTCGACCCCCTGTTCCCGGGCAAACGCCTCGATGTCGCGGTACTTGGCGAGGTTGGTCTCGGACTCGTTCTGGATGTCGTGATCGAGCGTGAAGACCGGCTGGTCGGGGTCGTGGATACGGGCCGCACCGATGGCCTTGAACTTCTTCATCACCGGCGCCGTGTTGTCGTGCGTCATGACGTGGCGGGGACGAAGAGAAATCACGTCACCGGCACGCAGGGGCCGGTCCGGCCCCTCGGTCATGTGGGCTTGCGCGATCTTTTCGATGACCGTCTGACCCATCGGGCCATCTCCTTTCTATCGGCCCGCGCCACAACCATCAGGCGCGACCCACACGCGGGGCTTTTCCCCGAACCCCGCGCGAGAACTATGTGTCGGCCACTCCGGTTTCCATTACCGATCGGCCATATCGGGACCCATTCATCTATCGGCCTTGCACAGATCCATCAGGCCGGAGATCGAATCGATGCCCTCCAGGTTCCAGACCGCATCCTTGATCCGCTGCCTCGCTTCGTCGCTGAGCACCGGCTCGGCCAACGCGTCGAATTTCTCCTCGACCTCCGCATCGGTGAGCGGGTTGCGCGGATCGCCCTTCGGATAGTCGAGCTGCTTGGTGAACTCGTCGCCGCCCGTCGTCGTGACCGTGACGATGGCCGTCTGCAGCTCGGGAAAAGCCGCCTCGATCTCGGCATCGGCGACGACCACTACCTTGTTGAGCTGGGCACGGATGCGCTCGTCCATGATCTTGTCGGCCTCGAACTGGGCCGGTGTCACCTGTCCATCGGCCAGGGCGGCGGCGATGACATAAGGCAGGCTGTGGTCGGCGGTCTCCTTGGAGCGCGGGTCGTACTTGCTGGGATCGGCGAGAATATCGGCGGACCGCGCCGTCGACTTGATCAGCACCTTCTCGACCTGCTCGGCCTGGAGCTCGTTCTCGGACATCAGGTCGAGGACCGCAGAGATCGGCGTGTGCGTCAGCGCCTCGGTGGGGAACGCCTTCATGCCGCAGCGCTCGATGCGCCACGTATCGCCGAGCCCGTCGGTGAGAATCTCGAGCTTCCACTCGGGGCCGTAGCAGTGCCCCAGCCCCTCCTTGCCGTCGATGACGTGCTCGGGGCCGCTGTATCCCTTCTCAGCCAGCAGAGCCGCCAACACGCCCGACTGTGTCGCCATCGGATCGACGGTGTTCTTCATCATCGTGAGCTTGCCGGCCGTCACCGCGCCGAGCGTGCAGTGGCGCGACGCCGAGATGCCGACGGCGTGCTGGATCTGCTCCCACGACAACCCGAGCATGCGGCCGGCGACGATCGGCGAGACGAATGCCGTCAGTGTCGCGTGATGCCATCCGCGCTCGCGGATACCCGGAAAGGCGGCTTCGCACATGCGCATCTCGAACTCGTGCCCCAGCACGATGCCGACGATCAGGTCCTTGCCGTTGCCGCCGGCGCGCTCGCCGCAGGCCATGGCCGCGGGGATGATGTCGGACGGATGCGACGGGTCCTGCTGCCAGTAGATGTCGTTGTAGTCCATCACCCGGACCATCAGCGCGTTGGCCAGCGACGCCGAGACGGCGTCGGTCTTGACGCCGGATCCGAGAATGGTCGCGGGGCCCGTGCCACCGATCTCGCCGAGCACCTCGAGCGCGATCAGGGCGTCTTCCTGGCGGTAGCCGCCGAAGGCGCAACCAAGCGAATCAAGCAGGTATCGACGCGCCTCTCGGACGGCTTCCTCGCCGACGTCTTCGAACTTCAGGTCCGCGGCCCAGCGGGCCATCGTGGCGGTAATGGTTTCCGACATCTCGGACTCTCCGTGGTGGCTCTAGGTAAGGTGAGGCAAAAGGGGAATGGTCGCGGGGACCGTGTGGAGTTCCTTTGCTTCTGCGTGTCGCGACCGCGAGGCGCGCACCGGCAGCATCGTTCGCTCAACCTGCCAAGTTCTTGAAAGGCTCGAAGCTCATGAAGTCGGCGTGATGAACGATCCACGCCTCCGTCGTTCTCTTGACCAGGTTCCCCTCCGCCGCGTGTGTGGCGATGATGTGACAGACCTCGTCGGGCACGCCGCACGCCATGGCGACGGCGACTCCCGTAAACGGATGCCGCAGGCTCTTCCCGCGCGCGCTCTGCTGGGTCTTGCCGTCGACCTTCTCGTATTCGAGCACCTTGCCGACATCAGCGAGAATCGCTCCGGCGACGACGGTATCGTAATTGATCGGCAGGGCCTTGCCGAGGAACTCGTCCATCGCCTCGGCCGAGCGGCGGGCGATGTGGACGACGCAGCGCTTGTGCTCCATGAAGGTCGCCGGACAGTTCGGCACGAGCAGCGTGAAGGGGATCCGCTCGAGGTCCTCAGGGTCCAGCGGGCTTTCTTCGAGAGACCTGATCCAGGTCTCGGTGACGGCCTCTTTCAGCTCGGCATCCTGGATCCACTCGAGCTCAGGCCAAAGCCGTTCTACCGCTTCCCTCATGCCAGAACCTCCGCGCACGGCGTACGAATGGGACAACCCGAGGGCGGCGGAACAGCCGCCGTATCACGCTAAATTATAGGTGAACGTCCGATTATTCGCAGCCACTTGTGGGGCGGCTTCAGGTCGGTCTCGAGGTCACTCGGTAACCGTGGGCAGCACGGCCGAATTCCACGCGCCCATACCGCCGGTAACGTTGTGAACGTGCCGAAAGCCGTGGCGCTGCAGGATGCTGCAGGCGGTGCCCGAGCGCACGCCGCCCGCGCATACAACGGAGACGGGCTCATCCGCCTCGATGCCGATCTCGTCGAGGTGCTGCTCGAGCATCTTGAAGCTCATCGTGCGGGCGCCTTCGATGTGGCCTCCGGCGAACTCGTCCGGCTCGCGCACATCGAGGGTCCTCATGGCGCCGTTTTCCTGAAGGCGTTGATGGAGCTCGTTGACGCTGATCTGCGACACGGTGACGAGCGGCATTCCCGCGCCGATCCACGCCCTCATTCCCCCACGAAGGAAGCCCTCCACCCGATGATCGAGCCCCACGAACGCCAGCTTGTGCAGCGCCGTCTCGACGCTCGCCGTGTCGGCGCCGACCAGAACCACGGACGCCTCCAGAGGAACGACCCAGCCGAAGCGCTGCTCGAACTCGGGGGAGCCGACCTGCAGGTTGTAGGCGCCGGCGATATGCCCGCTGCCGAAGTCCGAGGAAGGGCGCGTATCAACCACCACGCGGCCGTCGTCGATCAGCTCTTGGACCTGGCGCGGCGAAAGCGGTGGCGCCGTGGGCTCCTCCATCGTCAGCGGCGCCGTTCCCTGGTTGATGGCGATGATATGCAGGATGTTGGCCGGGCGGGTCGGCTGCCCTTCGTTCATGTATTCGACGAAGGCGTCTCGATCGTCGAATTGCAGGGCCTGGTTGAAGCGCTTCTCGTAACCGATCGTAGTGGCAACCTTGCCACTGGTGACGCGGCCTCACGTGGAGCCGGCGACGTGCCCCGGGTAGACCTCGACGAAGTCCGGAAGACCGGCGATGGCGGGGATGGCGACATCGAAGATGGTCTTCGCCCCCGCTTCTCCGCCCTGCGCGAGATCGGGCCGCGCGACGTCACCGACGAGCAGAAAGTCGGCCGTCAGCAGGCACCAGGGTTCGTCGCCCCGGCTGTGATCGATTACCGCCAGGTTGATCTGCTCCGGGCGGTGCCCCGGCGTGTGGATGATCTGCAGCGTGACCTCCCCGAGCTCGAGGCGGTCGCCGCCCTTGACCCGGCGGGCCTCGTAGCTGATCTCGGCGAGCTCCGGGAGAATCAGCTCCGCTCCGGTCGCGGCCGCCAGGCGACGGGCGCCGGAGACGTGGTCGGCGTGGCTATGGGAGTCGATGACGTAGCGAATCTTCGACGATTTGCGGCGAGCGACTTCCAGGTAGGGCTCGATATCCCAAAGGGGGTCGAAGACGGCCGACTCTCCCGAATCGGCTCCGACCACGTAGGCGACACAGCCCGTTTCCTTGCGCAATAAAGACTCGAACCACATAGGCACCCCCGGCAAACGACCACGAAGCGTAACGGCGACGATATTCCACGCCTGGCGTCGATGATCGCACTCCGTCGCGCGTGCGACAATCGGCCCGGACGGGACGCGAAGTCACTTCGGCGCACAGGAGGTAGGAAGGGCATGAACCACAGAGGCCACGGCAACAGGATCGTGCCCGTGATCGTCGTCACCGCGCTGCTTTGTTGCGCCTGCGGCGGGGACGCAGGTCCCCGAGACGCGGCGTCACAGACAACGGCGCCGCCAAACGAGTCGGCGCCCGTTGCCGAAACGGCATCAGGGAGCGTTCGGGCGCCCCAGGACGCGGCAAACGACCCCCTCTACGCGCCCTGGGCCCGTGTGCTCGAAACATACGTCGACGACGAGGGGCTGGTCGATTACGCCGGCCTCGCCGGCCCGGGCCGCGCGGATCTCGAGGCCTTCATGGCGACGCTCGCCGAAACCGACCCCACGGCATTCGACGAAGCCGAGCAGAAGGCCTTCTGGATCAACGCCTACAACGCCGTCACCGTGTACCAAGTCATCGAGCACTACCCGCTGGAGTCCGTACGCGATGTCGGCTCGCTGTTCGGACTCGTTGGAGGGTTTTTCAAGCAGCCCAACCGGGTCGCTCGGGAAGAGCGCACCGTGGACAACATCGAGCACGACATCCTGCGGCCGACGTTCGAGGATGCCCGCATCCACTGGACGCTCGTATGTGCTTCTTTCGGCTGCCCCCGGCTGCTTCGCCGCCCCTACCTCGCCGCCGATCTCGACGCCCTGCTCACCGAGGTGTCGTTCGAGTTCATGGCGAGCCCGCGCGCGCTGCAGATCGACCGGGACAGCGGCACGCTGTGGGTGTCGAGCTATTTCGACTGGTACGGGGGCGACTTCGAGGCCGAGTCGGGCGACATCATCGACTACATCCTGCGGTACGCGCCGCAGGACAAGGCCGCCTGGATCCGCGCCAACCGCGACGACCTGCGGGTGCGGTTCATGGACTACGACTGGACCCTCAACGACCAGCCGAACGGCCCCCGCAGCCGCCGGCCCGTGCGCTCCTGAGGCACGTGCGAGGCCGTTGAACGGCCGGCCCGCCGGCTCCAGCGGCCAACGCAGCAGGGGCCCGGAAACGGGCCTCTTCGCGGCCGGAAAAATCGAAGGAAAACCCTGTGACCGATCGCCGGACCTTCGCATCCTAGCTAAATAGGATATTCGGGGCTGAATTATGTATTTACCCGAATTTGGAAGGAGGATCCACTTCTCATGGTCGGCCGGAGGGCAGTTGTCATTGCTGTCGTCTGTCTCGGCCTGCTGCTCCTTGCCACGTACCTGCCCGCACGGCAGCCACAGCAATCCGACGATCCGATGCAGGAAGCCACACCCGTAGGGTGGGACACCTGTGTCGAGTGTCACGAGGACTACAGCGCGAGTTTCGAGCGCTCGGTCCACGGTCGTATCGCGGAGTTCGAGCGATCCGATCAGATCTTTGGTTGTGAAGGCTGCCACGGGCCCGGGAGTCTCCACGCAGACACGGGCGACCCGGAGTTCATCCGTCGTTTCGACGACGAAATGAACTCTGTGGATTCAACCGCTGCCTGCTTGGACTGCCATGAATCGGGCGTGGCCATGGAGTGGGCAGGCAGCAATCACGACAACGCGGGCATCGCCTGCGCTGATTGTCATTCCATTCACCAGTCACGCGAGCTCCTGGCTTCGGCAATACCGACCGAGCGCGCCGTGCCGCAAACCAACCAGCTGCAGACGCACGAGTCGACAACAGGGCCGCGAGCCCTGCTGGCCGCCCCCGAGGCCGAGCTCTGCATCAGTTGCCACACGGATCAGCGCGCGGCATTCAGCTATACGTCGCACCACCCCGTCATCGAGGGACACATGACGTGCAGCTCGTGTCACTCGCAGGACGGTTCGATCCACGGCAACACCAGTTGGGAGACCAACCAGAACGAACGCTGCCTCTCGTGCCACCCGGCTCAGGAGGGCCCGCACGTCTTCGAGCACGCACCCGTCGAAGAGGACTGCATGATCTGCCACTCGCCACACGGCGCCGTGGCCGACAACTTGTTGCAGCAAAACGAGCCCTTCCTGTGCATGCAATGCCACGAGCAGCACTTCCACGCCACCCGCGCGGGCTCTTCGGATCCGTACTACATCGCAAGCGGTGGTTCGGAAAACCCGTGGGGCCGTGAGGGCTTCATGCGCTCGTTCAACACCCGCTGCACCCCGTGCCACCAGATGGTGCACGGTTCCGACCTCCCGTCACTCTCTGTGCCCGGCCAGGGCAAGAAGCTCATAAGGTGAGAGAAATGTCTAGAAATCGACACTTTCTCCTTGTCCTTTGGGTTCTGGTACTCGCCCTGGTGATTCCTGCCGGGGCGTTGTTCGCCATGGACGACCCACCCGCGGCGGATGAAAAGGACAAGAAGACGGAGGAAAACAGCGAAGAAGCTCAGGAGCCACCGACGATAGACCTCGCATCGGCACTCAACGGGGTGCTCTTCTTCGGCGGCATGTACAACGACAACAACGGCAGCCTGTACCCGGTGGGCAAGTACAACGCCCTCGAGCAGGGTGGCGTCGCCCGGCTCGGCCTTGCCATGGAAGGCAACAGCTCGAGCGGGATTTTCTACGATGTAGAAGGTCGATTCGGCGGCGTGTCGCGCGATCAGAGCTATCTGTTCGGCGCTGATTTCAAACGCTGGGTCGACGCACAGGTAACCCTCAACCGATTCCCGGTCAGGTTCGACAACGACCCGCTACTGTACCCCGACGCATCAGTCGGGAACTTCGTCGTACGGAATGATCACTTCGACCCGACGCGCGAGCTCGAAATGACGCACACGAACTTCGACGCGGCGGCCACGGTGACCATTCCCGGAGCGGAGGCGTTGAAGATCTCGGCCGGCTACCACCGCGACGTGCGCAACGGGCATGACTACGGCATCACGGCGTCGAAGTGCTCGAACTGCCACCTCGAGGCGAAGCTGCGTCCGATCGATCAGGTCACCGACGAGCTACGCGTCGGTGCACGTGTGGAGCAGGCCAGGTGGGCCATCGACTATCAGTACCGGCATCGCACGTTCGAAGAGCGCGAAGCCGCCCCGACAAATCTCTACGATGACCCGCTGCACCCGGCCTCGCTGGCGCCGGTGTTCGGCAACCGCATCTCTTACAGCACCGCGGACGGCGAGTTGCCGTTCTTCGAGATTGCCGATACGACCAAGAGCAGCCACCTCCTGCGCGGGCGCGTCACGCTGCCCGCCGAGGTGAAGCTCACCGGCAACTACTCGTACATCGACACCACCAACGACAACACGGGGGTGGAATCCACATCGCAGGGCTGGAAAGGCCGTGCGATCATCCCTGTCCGCAAGGGTATGAACTTCCAGGTAACGGCGCGTGGCTACGAGATCGAGGTCGACGACTTCTTTGTCGACATCGTCGAGACCGTATCAGCCGCGGGCCCGACCGCGGGTCGCACATACCAGGAGTTCTATCCGGAGGTCGGCCAGATCGACTTCCTGCGAAAGTCGGCGCTCAACCGCAGCCCGACGGAGTTCATCGTCGACTTCAACTACAAGCCCTTCGCCCGCACTTCGTTGCTGGTGGGTTATGAGCACGAGACCCTCGACCGCGACAATTTCGATGTCGAGCGGACGGTTACCGATGTGTTCAAGTTGAAGTTCAATACCCGTTTCGGACGCCGGGTGAAGTCCCGCACGACGTTCGAATCGGCCTGGATCGACGATCCGTTCGTGGCGACGCACGCTGCCTTACCTTCGGTCGTCCAAGCGACGCCGAGCCCGGGCGGCACCCCGTTCTTCGGGCTGCAGTACTTCGGCATGTACGACGCGCGGCAGGCAAACCTGACCGCCTTCCCCGACCGTTCCAATCACTTCTACCAGTCCGTGAGCTGGACGCCGTCGAGCAGCTTCTCGATCGTGGGGCATTACCGCTATCGTGGGCGCTCGAACGACAGCCTGAACTTCTCGGAGTGGGAGAGGGATACCCATCTGCCGGGCGTGGAGCTCTGGTTTGCGCCCGATCAACGCTGGCACATCACCGCCGGTTACAACTACATGCGCGACCAGGCGAAGACGCTGTACTCGGTCCTCGCCTTCGATGGCTGAGCAGGCGGAATTACTGGGGGCCAGTTTGGCTCCGTGTTCGATGATGTCAGCTACAAGACGACGACCAATTCCTTCTTCGTCAACCTCAACGTGTTCCCGACCGAAGTCGTCGAGGTGTACGGCAACTTTCTGTACTATACCGGCACCGCGAGCTCGTTCGACATCAATCTGGATTCCAGCAACCTCATCAGGCAACCCGCCGGCATGGACTACGACCTGTTCAACGACGTAGTCGCCGGATACTCCGATATCGACCTGAACCAGGTCTCACTCGTGTTTGGCGCCAACTATCGCTTCGTCGATAGCTGGTTGGTGAACGTGATGGGCGGGTACAACGACTTCGGAGACGACGCGCCGTACCTGTTCGACATGACGGGCCGGCGTTTCTACTTCCAGGTAGGTGCGTCGCTGATCTTCTGATCCCCCGGAGCGGACGATCGCAACGCGAACAAGCGAGCGCCCCGGTTGGCAATACGAAGCCGCTGGGGCGCTCGATTTGTCTGCTCGTCTCGCCGGTCCTCGCCGCCACCCGCTGCGTCCGGCGGCGGCAAGTCGGGGAGCTTCGCGGGTCAGCGAATGTAGCCCAGTCCGCGCAGCGTCCGCAGCGTATCTTCGCTCAGCGTGGCCCCGCTGCGGGTGCCCTCGGCGCTGGCGGCAACCATGGTTTCCTGCAACTCGGCGAGCATCGCGAACATCAGGTCGCGCCCTTCGTCGTCGAGGCCGTCAAGATTCGAGCCATCGAGCTCACCGGGGTCGAGATCGAGGTTGAACAGCAGCTGGGCGCTGTCCTCGACATCGACGAACAGCTTCCACGGCCAGCGAACGAGCGCCTTCTTCTCGTCGCCGTAGAGAATTCGCTCGGCGAACAACGGCCTGTCGAAGCGCAGCGCCGAGGCCGTGCGCGAGGCCGGCCCTTCGACGAGAACGGGACGGAGGCTGTCGCCCAGGAGCTCCGATTCGCTCTGCACGCCCGCGAGGTCGAGCAAGGTCGGCATCACGTCGACGAGCGAAACCGGTACCTGGTAGCGACCCGGAGCGACGCCGGGTCCCCATACCATGAGGGGCACGCGGATGAGCTCGTTGTAGACCGAATGGCCGTGTTCCACCCAGCCATGATCGTGGAACTCCTCGCCGTGATCCGAGGTCAGCAAGACGTAACCGTCATCGGAGAACCCTGTGGCGTCGAGCTGCGTCATCAAGCGCTCCAACTCCGTGTCGGCATAAGCGATCTCTTCGTCGTAGAGCGCTTGCTCGAGGGCCATGTAGCGCTCCCAGCCCTCGTCGCGGTCACGGATGCGATATCGCAGGCGCGGCATGTCCTGCACCGGAACACCGATCTCGTCGTCCGCGTGAGCGCCTGCGAACGTGCCGAGAAACGGCTCCGGCGCCTCGTACGGCATGTGCGGGTCGAAATAGTGCACCAGCAGAAAGAACGGCTGTTCCGGAGCTTCCTCGTCGTGTCGACGAAGCCAATCGAGAGCGAGATCCGTCACCACGGTGGCCCTTCGGGAGGGAGCCTTGTCGTTGTAGGAGTAGTTGTCGAACCCGCGAGCCAGGCCGAATTCAGGCGACAGGAACGCATTGCTGACGATGGCCCCGGTCCGGTAGCCGGCGCGCTGCAACTCGGTACCCAAGGTAGGCAAGGTCTCGTCGAGGCCGTAGAACAATCGATCCGCGTGGCCCACCAGGCTGTCGATCATTCCCTCGACGCGCTCCCCCTCGAGATCGAACGCGCTGCCGGCCGAGTGACGTGTGGGTAACTGTGCGGTGAGCAACGACCCGAACGCGGGAAGCGTCCACGGCGCGGTGGAGAAGGCGTGTTCGAACATCGCCGACGATGACGCGCGCGCGTCGAGGTTCGGCGATGTCGGATTCGCCTCGTATCCGTAGGCCCCCAGGTGATCGGCCCGCAGGGTGTCGATGACGACGATCACCATCGATGGCGGCGGTTCGCCGGGAGCACACGCGACCACCACCACGGCCGACCCGCAGACCGCCAGGATCAAGGCCACTGCCCCGAGCCGTCGGAGCGGAAAGAAAGCGGACCACGTGATGGCTGAACGGACTCTCACTGCGTTCACCGGGTCAACGGACTGCTCGCGGGTGTATTTGCACCGCCAGAGCCTACACTGACGGCTCCTCCGTTACCGTCCACTAGCTCGCCAGAGCTCGCCCTTCGAAGGCCTCCAGAAGCGCGCGGGTCTCATCGCTGATCGGCAGCGTCTCCTTGGTGTGATAGTCGAACATCACCTGCACCGATCGACCGCGGGCGATGGGCCGCTCGTCGGCATCGCGCACCAGGAGGTACTCCAGATCGAACGACTTGTTGCCCAGCCGCGCCACGCGGACGCCCAAGGTCAACTCATCACCGAAATAGGCTTCGGCAAGAAAGTCGATCTCCGAGCGAGCGAGGATGAACGGCCAGTTCTCGAACGAAAGCCCGTCGTTGAGTTGCGCCCAATACTCGAGCCGCCCCGACTCGAGATAGGTCGAGTAGACGGAGTTGTTCACGTGCCCGAGCATGTCGGTGTCGCGGAAGCGCGCCTTGATGGGGATCCTCACCCGGTAATCGTCGAGCAACTTCAGTACTCCGATGGGAACAACAGCCGAATCCAGCGCTTGCCGTAGGTCACCGGATGCGGCTCGAGGTCGACCCTGAGCACGCGCCCGTCGGGATCGGTGTAAACCTCGCCCATCTGCCCGCTGCCGTCGAGCTTCCACGCGTCAACCGTGCGCGGACCGATCTCCACCCCCTGTGCGTAGTCCTTGACCTCGAGGTCGGTCTTCTCGTAGTAGCGGGTGAAGTTCCGCAGCGTATCGCGCTCCCGGCGAAGCCAGCCGCTCATGTTCATCAGACCAGCGGGCAGTGTGCCGACTCCCGACGGCATGAAAAACAAGAACTTCTTCTCGTTTACCTGCTCTTCCCACATCACCGGTAGCGCCAGCGACAACAGCCCGGGGTTGGCGAAGGCAGGATCGCCGCCGGCGCACCGCGCCGGGCGGCCCGGGGTGCCGGGGCTGCCGAGGCAACGAAGTCCGGTCGGCACATACGGGTACATTCCGTAGGGCACCTCGAGGTCGAGGTCGTCGTGACTGGCGATCGCGATGTTGAACTTCCATTCACGACCGTTGATGCGCACCTGTTTTACGAAGCGCTCACCATCGAAGGTGAACAGCGTCGTACGAACCTCGCTCTGAGATCCCATCTCGCCGGAGACGTCATTCTGCTCGCTGATGACCAGCCGCTCGGGGAAACCGAAGCGATTGACGGTCAACCGGCCGGTGATCTCGACCACCTGCATGCGCCCGTTCATGCCGCCGAAAAAATCGCGGAGCAACTCACTACGCTGATGCTCGAGCGCGAAGACGATCTTCATGTCGTCGCCCTCGCCGCTGATGTCGTCCAGGATGATCGACCACGAGGCGCTCTCGCCGGTGCGCAGCGATTTTTCCGGCTCCAGAACGTACCGGCGCTCTTCGCCGAGGTCGTAACCGAACGCGCGCTGGTACTGAGCGCCCGTCGATGACCGGCTATCGACAGGATGCGCACGGGTAACCGTGGCGCCACCGAGACCGAGCAGCGCGCACGAGAAGGCAACCAAGAACCGTCTACCCGCCCGGCGGCTGGGTGCCATGCTTGCCTTCCCGTGTGCGAAGCGTCATCGCCGTCGAACTCCGAATCGCCGTTCAGTACTCCGAAGGAAACACCAGGCGAATGTAGCGATTCTTGCGTGTGATCGAATCAGGGTCGAGGTCGATGCGAACGACGCGTCCGAACTCGTCGATGTACGCCGTGCGCAGCGGGCCGGTGATGTCGAGCTGCTGCACGTTCAGGACACGTCCGGCGATCTCCAACTCGGTCGATGCGCCGATCTTCAAGGTTCGCTTGACGTAGTAGCGCCCGAGAGCCTCCCGCGTGTCTCGCTCGAAGCGCACGTAGTCGGCGCCCGGGTGGCGAACCGGGTAGGTGGGCCGGAACATCATCACGCGCTGTTCCCAGGATTCCGGAATCAGCTCGGGCAACATGAAGCCCAGGAGCGCGGGATTGGTGAAGAAGTCGACGTCGGCCGCCTGGGGCCGGAAAAGAAACATTCCCGCCGGCACATCGAGGTCGAGATCGCCGTGCGTGGCGATCGGAAACTTGAACTCCCACTGCTGATCGGGAACGCGCACATCCTTGACGTACTCTTTGCCGTCGAAGGTGTAACGCGCCGACATGATCTCCCCCCGCCACGGCGCTTCACCGGTGTGCTCCTCGAACATCGAAAAGTTCACCTGCTCGGGGAATCCGTACTCGTTGATCCGCGCCTCACCGGAGTACTTCCAGTGCACGAGCATCGGCCCACCGGTACCGATCCCCAGGCGGGTCTCCTCGTGAGCGAGCGTGAAAACGCCGATCGAACGGTCGCCGACGGCCTCGACATGATCGAGAAGAACGCTCCAGGTGATTTCCTCACCGTCGCGCAAGGCGTCGTCCGGGCCGATGATGTAGCGACGCTCTTCACCGACCTCGAAACCGAGGAAGACGTCGAAGCCGACCGCCTCTTCGATGGAAGCGTCCGACGACGCGCGCGGCGGAACCGACGCCACAACCGCGGACGCAGCCACCAAGACGCCAGAAACCAAGATTGCGATACCGAGAGAACGTCGCATGACGAACCCTTTCCGCTGTGGGGGACCCCGCCGACACGGAGAAGCCGTCTCGGCGTATATATAGAGAGTGCCAAGCGACGCCCTCTGAGTCCAGGGGAAGGGCGCCCCGGACCCGTCACCGGCGGCACAGCTCGGCCGCCTCCCGGGGGCGGCGTCCCAGGGAGCCACCTCGCTCGATCTACCTCCCGGCAGCGACCATCACGCTACAATCGCCGCATGCCTTTGAAAGACTGCTGTGCGAAAGAAACCGAGCGCACGGTGCGCAAGCACCGCGACGTGTCGACCTGCGACCGCTGCGGCCGGCTCTTGCTGGCCTACTCGGACGAGACCACGTTCCAGCTCACCGTCGACGAGCTCGACGCCAAAGACGTCGGCTACGACACCGGGCACCATGGCGGCCTCTGGGTGGTGGCGAAGGAACGTTAGTGTCCCACGTCGTATATAGGATGACGTTCGCAGGCGGGAGTCACGGGTGAGCGCAAGGCGCGGCGAGGAGGCGATACCTTGGGTATCGTCGACGAGGCGCAACGCTGCGATCGCGGGTGACTCCCGCC
>CAYSHI010000159.1:0-42985 GCA_964430745.1 uncultured Acidobacteriota bacterium
GGGCAAGGAGGGAGCAACCTGGTCGAGCGCTACCGGAGCCTCCGAGCAAATGGCGTGCATCACCGCGATATGGTTGTCGCCGCTGAACGGGCGGGTCCCCGCGAGCATCTCGTACATCAGCACACCGAGCGAGAAGATGTCGGAGCGGGCGTCGACGGCGTTGCCGAGCGCCTGTTCCGGCGACATGTAGTGCGGCGTGCCCATGATGCTGCCGGCCTCGGTGAGGCGAGTGGCCGCATCGTCGTCCGGATTCCGGTCGTCTCGCTCTTGCAGCTTGGCGAGCCCGAAGTCGAGCACCTTCACGCGGCCGTCGGAGACGATCATCACGTTGGATGGCTTCAGGTCGCGGTGGACGATGCCTTTTGCGTGCGCCACGGCGAGCGCCTCTGCGATCTGTGTGGCCCAGCGCAACGCCTGCGCCGTTGTGCTCGCCTCGCCCTTCATTGCCTGGTGGAGCGTTCTGCCCTCGACGAGCTCCATGACGATGTAGTCACGGCCGTTGTGCTCGACGATGTCGTGGATCGTAATGATATTGGGGTGATTCAGAGCCGAAGCCGCCTGGGCTTCCTGGACAAATCGCCGCCGACGAACGGGATCCGCGGTCGCTTCCGGTGGTAGCACCTTGATGGCGACGGGTCGGTCGAGTCGCACGTGGCGTGCCTCGTACACCAGCCCCATCCCGCCTTCGCCCAGTTTGGCGATGATCTCGTAGCCGGGAACGGCGATTACGTCGCTATCGTCGACAGGCGTCAACGTGGTTCTCCCTGCAAAGGGGGAGGCAGATGGGGCCTTGTGCTCCCCGTGGCCGGTTCGGATTCGCGATTGCGCGCCCCTCGTGCAAGGAGGCGCCGATGTCCTAGCCCAGGCGCTCCGTTCCGGCTTCCGCGGCAGTGCTTAGTCAGCGCATCCTGCGACAAGGCGCGGAGGCATGTCAACGGAGATCTTTGGTTGCCGACTCGGAACCGGCTTACCGGATGTAGCCGCTGCGCGCGCGGATCTTGCGGTGGTCGCCCTCGACGACGACCCGGATGTCCCGCCACGTGCCGGGGCGTGGCGGGCTTTGCGGCGCGTAATGCAGCAGGTACTGGTGCTTCACATAGGTCGTGATGTCGTGGCCGGCCGCGGCGAGGAAACCGCCGATCCCGCCGTACCGGACCAGCAGCTGCGGGCGTTGCGCCAGCAGGCCGCCGGTGAAGCGGGCGATCTCGGGTAGCGTCTGCAGGCGGTTCACTCGTGACGGCGTGTTGCGCACGCGTGTCGGCCGCGCCGACAGCGAGATGGCGTGGATGGTGACGCCGGCGCGATGAATGTGCTGTTGCACGCCGAGCTCGCCGACGGCGCTGGCGGTATCGCCGCCGGCTCCGATGACGATCAGCGAGCGCTTGTCGTATCGCGAGGTCTCGAGGGTAGCCAGGCCGCGGTCGAGGGCATCGTACAGGGCGCGATCGGCGCCGTCCCAGGTGGTGTAGTCGGCCATTGCCGCGAGGACCGCTTCCTTGTCGGTTGCGGGCTCGTGGATCGTCGCCACCGCCGGTCCGTACGCGTACAGGAAAAGCTCGTCTTCGGGTCGAAGATTGTGGGCAATGCGCTCGATCGCGAGGTGAACCTCGGCTTCAAACGGCTTCATCAGAGCACTTGCGTCGACGAGAGTGCCGACGGTTACGGGCTCGGCTTCGGAAACGAAGTGGACGACCGCGTGATCTTTGCCGCCGTCGCGCACCTCGAAATCGGAGCTTTCGAGATTCCGGAGGAAGGAGCCTTCGCCGTCCTCCACCACCACCGGCACGCGGACCATCTCGACCGTGGCGCTGAAGCCGCCGCTTCGCTCCGTTTGCGCGGGTGCGCTCGCCCGCTGTGCGCGGGTAGACGACGGCGCGACCAGGACGATCCAGGTCACCATCGCGGCGGCGGTCAGCCTGTGGCTTTGAAGGCTGCCGGCGGCAAACCTCATGCATGGCTCCATGATCGGAAACGCATTCGGGAAACGCATGGGGATGCGGTGTCGACGATGCGAGACTCACCAGCCACCGCGAGAAACTTTACTCCCCGGTCGCACGAGGTCAAGCGCTATCTCGTCGAGGCCGTGAGGCGTTTCCGGCGGTGGGGCCGTTTTCGGTCCGACGACCTATGGATTTCTCGGTCTGTCGCTTTGTCGAGGGAATCGGTACAATCTCCGAGTCATGAGTCCGCTTTAAGATCGAGGAGGTCACGATGGATTTCCGCCCCACTCCTTCTCTCGACCGCCGAGACTTCATCAAGGGAGCCGCGGCCGGCCTCGCGCTCTTTCCGAGTGCTGAGTTGGGTTCGCTGTTTCATCGCCTGGGGCGCGCGTCCACGTCCGTCGCGGTTATCCGCACCGAGGATCGCAGGCAGGGAGTGGCCCGCGCCATGTCCTTGTTGAACCCGGGAGGAATCTCCGGTAAGCGAGTCCTCATCAAGCCCAACTTCAATACCGCCGATCCGGCGCCCGCCGGGACCCACAACGACACCTTGTCCCAGCTCGTCAGCGAGCTGCAGGAACGCGATGCCCGCGAGATCAACGTGGGCGAGTCCAGCGGCCCTCCGGACACCGGCGGTGTGATGGAGAGCAAGGGCATCCCCGACATGGGGTCCTGCATGGGATTCGGAGTCATCAATTTCGACGAGATCCCGGATGCCGATTGGGTCCACTTCAAGCCCTCCGGGACGCACTGGCCGGAAGGCTTCCACCTGCCGCGGCAGGTCGTCGACGCCGACTACGTGGTCTCCACCTGCTGCCTCAAGACGCACGGCTACGGCGGCGTGTTCACCATGTCCCTGAAGCTCTCCGTCGGCCTCACGCCCAAGCCCATCCGCCGGCCAATGCACCGGTCGCCCGATATGCGTCGCATGATTGCCGAGCTCAATCAGGGCTACCGGCCGCAGCTCATCGTCATGGACGGCATCGACACGTTCGTCGACGGCGGCCCGAGCGACGGCACGCACAGGACCGGCAACGTCATGATCGCCGGCACCGACCGGGTAGCGGTCGACGCCGTGGGCGTCGCGGTGCTCAAGGAACTGGGCTCGAACGACGACATCATGGGCCGGCCGATCTTCGCGCAGGAGCAGATCGCCCGCGCGGCGGAGGTGGGATTGGGAGTCAGCGGCCCCGATGCGATCGAGCTGATCAGCGATGACGACGCCGGGCGGGCGTACGCTGCGACGTTGAAGGGGATCCTGGCGCAAGGTTGAGGTGGGAGCCGCGCAAGGTTCCGATCCTGGAAGTCCGCCATCGTGGAACGCCATCGAGAGATCACGCCCTCTTCGTGTCATTGGGGCGCCGCCAGCCCGTGTATGTGCGTTCTTGGGACAGGAATGTCCCAATAACGTACGCGCGCGCCGATCCGGTTACGGCGCTTCGCGTCGAGTGAAATGAAGGGGCGTGTCAAGTTGGCGACGAAGGTGGGAAGAGTTCGTCGATAGAGGCTCCTTGGATACGGAAGGGCGCCTCCGGCGGGAAAGGCGCCTCCGGCGAAGCGGAGGAACGCGCCAAGGTGCTCAGTGAGCTCGCCGGAAGACAAGTAGGCGCACAGGCCCTATCCTCTCCTCATGGAGCGCGCAGGCAAGGCACCCCCCGAGGGGCGTGAGCTGGCCGTCCTGGCGCTGACCGCCCTCGGAGTGGTTTTCGGGGACATCGGCACCAGCCCGATTTACGCATTCCGTGAGTCGTTTCACCCCTCCCACGGGATCGCCGTGACTCCCGAGAACGTGCTCGGAGTGCTGTCGCTGATCTTCTGGTCGCTGATCATCGTCATCTCGATCAAGTACCTCACGCTCGTTGTCGAGGCCGACAACCGCGGCGAAGGCGGCATCATCGCCCTCACCGCGCTGGTGTCGCCGCCCACCGAGCAAGCGCGGGGCCGCCGTTGGCTCCTCGTGCTTGCCGGTCTGTTCGGTGCGGCGTTGCTGTATGGCGACAGCATGATCACGCCCGCGATCTCGGTGCTGAGCGCCATCGAAGGTCTCGAAGTGGCGACGCCGTTGTTCGCGCCCTATGTGATCCCGATCACTGTTGCGATTCTCGCGGTTCTGTTCTGGTTCCAGAAGCGGGGTACCGCGGGAATCGGCGCGGTTTTCGGGCCGATCACCATGGTGTGGTTCGTGACGCTGGCGTTGATGGGGCTGGCCGCGTTGGTGCGGCACCCCGGTGTGCTGGCGGCGCTGAGCCCGTTTCATGCCGCGGCGTTCTTCGCCCGCAACGAAATGCGCGGCTTCTTCGTGCTGGGCTCCGTATTCCTGGTCGTCACCGGTGGCGAGGCCCTCTACGCCGATATGGGCCACTTCGGCAAACGTCCGATCCGGCTCACCTGGTTTCTGGTCGTGCTGCCGGCCTTGCTGCTCAACTACTTCGGCCAGGGCGCGATGCTGATCGAGAACCCGTCGACGATCGAGCATCCGTTTTTTCTCATGGCGCCGGCGTGGGCGCTTTACCCGTTGGTGGTGCTCGCCGCTGCCGCCACGGTGATCGCCTCGCAGGCGGTGATTTCCGGTGCCTTCTCTCTCACTCGCCAGGCGGTGCAACTCGGTTACCTGCCGCGATTGAAGATCGAGCACACTTCCATCAAGCACGTTGGCCAGATCTACCTGCCGGCGATCAACTGGGCTTTGGCGATCGCCTGCATCGGACTCGTCCTCGGGTTTCGCACCTCGAGCAACCTCGCCTCGGCCTACGGCGTTGCCGTCACGACGGACATGGTATTCACCACGATCCTGTTCGCTGTCGTCGCGCGGACCAAGTGGCGCTGGGGCCGTTGGTCTGTGGGCCTGTTGGCGGCGGGGTTGCTCATCGTCGATCTGTCGTACTGGGGGGCGAACCTGCCGAAGATTCCGGACGGCGGCTGGTTCCCGCTGCTGGTCGCCGCTCTCGTGTTCATCGGCATGACGACGTGGAAGCGCGGGCGCCAGATCCTCGGGGATCGGCTGCGGGAACGTATTCGCCCGATCAACGAGTTCCTTCACGAGCTCAAGACGACGCCGTTGCCTCGCGTGCCGGGCACCGCCGTCTACATGGCATCCAACCCGTACGGCATGCCCTCGGCGATGACGCACAACGTCGGGCACAACAAGGTCCTGCACGAGCACGTCATTATCCTCACCCTCGAGACCCAGGACGTGCCCTACGTGCCCCTGAAGAACCGTGCGCGGATGACCGACCTGGGCCAGAACGTCTACCGGATCGTCGGGCGCTATGGGTTCGCGCAGGATCCGGATGTCCCGCGGCTGTTGATGAGCTGCGAGACGACCGGCGGGCCGATCGACCTGGAGGAAACGACGTTTTTTCTCGGCCGTGAGACGCTAATCGCGACCAACCAGGGCGGGATGGCGACATGGCGCGAGCGCCTGTTCGCCGTCATGACGCGGAACGCGCGTGGGGCGACCGACTTCTTTCACATTCCTTCGGATCGAGTGGTGGAGATCGGCGCCCAGATCGAAATCTGACGGGGTGGTGGAGATCGGCGCCCGGATCGAGCGTGCGGTGGAGATCGGCGCCCGGATCGGGATCCGACAGAGCGGCCTGTCGTTACGTCGTCGCCCCCGGATCGGATTCCGCAGCACGCGGCGGGCGTGTACATTGTCTGAAGCTGCCAGGGTTCCCCGACACCACCGGATCCTCACGACTTTGAGCGCCAAACAGATCAAGAAAATTCGCACCCACAGAGGCATTCGCGAGCACGCGCGCCTCGGTTGCCCCCTCACCCGCAACAGGTCGCCGTGGTGCTTTCGCATTTGCGATCCGGCGCCCGACGGCACCGGCGAATGCGGTCGCGTGGCGCCGCACGCGCTGA
The DNA here is from genome assembly GCA_964430745.1 of uncultured Acidobacteriota bacterium. Taxonomy (GTDB): domain Bacteria; phylum Acidobacteriota; class UBA890; order UBA890; family UBA890; genus CBDCGW01. Next base: position 5,808 of record CAYSHI010000159.1, read on the forward strand.
TGAGCAGCACGCAGATCGCCATCGTCAAGCACCGCGAGAAGAAGCAGACCGCCCACTATGAGAACCTGGAGCACTTCTACCTTGCCGCTCCATACAACGAGTTCCACGAGCCCGGCATAAGGGTGTCCAACGGCGAAGCCGACATCGTCATTCCGATCCAGGAGAAAGTGGTCCATCCCGCAGGCGTTCCCGGCGCCGTCATCCTCAAGGCGATGAACGACTCGGCCGCCTTCGCGGTGAACTCGTTGGTCGAAAAGCACTATGTGCTGACGGTGAGCTTCAACGTCGCTTTGTCCGGCGCCATGCCGACCGGAGAGCTGATCGCGCGAGGCCGTTTCGTCGGCATGTCGGGCGACAGGTACCTGGCGGAGTCGATGGTCAGTGACATGGACGGCAACGAGATCGGCCGCGGCGACGGAGTGTTCGTGGTCAGCAACATCGGACTGCCGACGCGAATCTCCGAAGCCGTGTGATCGGTCGGCCGGCTGGGATCTCCGAGGCGGCTTGATCGATAAACCGGCGAGTGCGGCGTGGCCTGGGTGCGGGTCTCAGGGTCGCAGGCGGAGAGCGATGGCCGATCTTTCGAGCGTTCGACGACACGCCGGAAACGTCGCTTGGTCGATCGCTTCTTCAAGCGTCAGCCATACTCCCAGACGCCCCTCGGCCAATGGCTCGGCGCCGGCCGGAACGCCGCTCTCCGCCGCTACTGCCTCGGATTCCCCCGCCGGAACGCCGCTCTCCGCCGCTGTTCCTTCGGGTTTCCTCGCCGCAGCGGCCTCTTCCTCGTGCGCACAAAGAAAGTAGGTGCAAACGACTTCCGAGCCTTTGGCCATGAACGTCTCCGTGCCCAGCCGCTCGCAGACCCGAACCCGGAAGCCGGTTTCCTCCAACACCTCGCGTCGGGCCGCCTCTTCCGGCGACTCTCCGTCTTCGATATGCCCTTTCGGAAGGACCCATTCATCGCGCCTGCCGCTCGCGGTCACGAGAAGAAACAGCGGCCCCGCGGCGCCGGGATGCCGGACCACGGCGCCGGCGTGGCTCGGAGAGGCTCGGGTGGTTGGTGGTCGAGTCATTTTCACGGCGTGACGGTGGCAGAGGGTGGGCTCATGATCAGGGGGTTCATATGGTGTCGGAGCCGCTCGATTCGCCATCGTCACCGATATCGAACAACGCCGTGCGCGCCACGCCGGCGTCCGCGTAGTCCAGTGCCGCCTCGGCGACGCTACCGTATGCGCTCTGCATCGATCGAGCACTGCGTGTGTTGCGAATCACGACCCCCATGTCGAAGCGGGAGGTTTCGTCCCACGCTTCGGCGCCGACGGCGACGAAGATCACCTGCCAGTTCTCTTCCTTCGCCAAGCGAGTCAGCTCCGTCTTGACGGCCTTTGCCGACCACTCCCGGCTGGAGTTCTCCTTTCCGTCCGTTAACACCATCAGGACGTTGAGCTTCGTCTTGCGGACCTCCTTGGCCTTGGCGATCGCGGTACCGACGGCGTCGTAGAGTGGAGTGCTTGCCCTCGGCACGAACGTGGAGGCCGACAGCTCGTTGACCTTGGACGACGGAACTCCGTCCTGGATCAGGTCGATGCCCTGGGTGTCGAACAACCACACCCACCACTTCTGACCTGCTCCCTTGGTGCTCTTCAGGAAGCTGTTGAATCCTCCGATCGCATCATCGCGAATGGACTGCATCGACCCACTCCGGTCGATCACGACGTGTACGTTCATCTGTTCTTTCGGCATTCTCTTCTCATTCCTTCGTTGGGTGCGCGGCCGAATCTGATCGACTCACGATCTCGGAACGCGCGGGTGCAATTGCGATCATGTGTTTGGGGCGCCCGGTGCCGGGAGACCCGTCGGCTCAGAACCGTCCTTCCCGGACCCTCCTTGGATTCGCGGGGTCTCCGAGGCTAACGACGTTCTCCGGTTTCACGGATTCGTTCTCGGGCAGCGGGTGCTCGCCCCGGTACTTGCCGATTTCGTTGACGCTCTTGACGGCGGCGAGCACCTTCGCCCCTTCGAGCGCCACAGCGTCGGCGTCGTAATAGTCGAACCACGGCATGCCGTTGTCGGTGTACTCCCGAGAGCCAAGCGGTGTGCCCGGCGGGTCCTCGCCCGTTACCGATCGCCAGGCGAGGGAGCTGGCGATGTGCACGAAACAACGGCTTCCGTGGCGGGTGTCCCAGACGTCGAGACGGTAGGGGTCTTCGTAGATCTCCTGATCCATGTTGCCGCCGGCAGCGAGTCCCATGCTGAAGTCTCCATCGAGGCTTCTCTCCGCGGAATCCATGGCGTCCTCGAGAGCGATGCCGAGATCCGCCACGGAGGCGCTTCGTCGAATGAGCCGGCGCTTGCGCATCTTTCGAAACGCAGCCGCCTTCATCGGGTAGGCCACGATCTGGAGGCCCCCGTGCTCGGCTTCCCCGGTGATCTGCTCTTCGACCGAGTAGCCGCGCCCGAGCGGCATGGCGACGAACTGGCGGATCTTCCCCGAGTCGACGCAATAGCCGTCGAGCCAGGGCTGGCGCGAGGTGACCATGTAGTCCTGCGGGTCACGATGGAGTCCCTCGCTCCACTCCTCGCCCGTGATCGCGTCGATCTTGCCGGTGGCGACCTTCACGGCGAACGGGTAGGCGCCGTTGAAGTTCAACCAGAGCGCCTCCGACTGGTACATCGGTAGCATTACGCCACCGTGTCGCTCCCACGACTCGGGTATCCGGGCGGTGAAATCGTCGACGTGCCGGAGGGGGAACTCGCCCAGACCAGGAGGTAGGGGATAGCTCCTGTCGTCATCGGGAATCCGCAGAGTGCGTTGAAAGCCGATTGTCAGCCGTGCGTCGCGGTGGACGTCGCTGAAGCTGAAGACCAGATGGTCGTCCTCGAGTTCGATCACGGATCGTTCCTCCCCTCGTTCTCGCGGGTCATCCCGCTACCACTCGCCGTCGCGGACCTCCCGCACCAGCCTCAAGACGGCATGATCGGGCTGGTTCCTGAGCTCGCGGATGAGCTCCGCGAACACCTCCGGGCGCTTTCGTATGGCGTCCTGCAGGTCGGAGGAGACCTTGCCCGCCATCGCCAGAAGCACGTCACTGTTCTCGTCGAGCTCGTCGGCGATCTTGCAGATCGTCGTCTCCGAAGGCGGTGCGACATCGCCGCGCTCGACCTTGCTCAGGTAGGAGGGCTGAACGCCGATCCGCTGTGCCACCTGGCGCACGGAGTAGCGTGAGTCCTCTCGTCGCAGCGCCTCCCGCCGCGCGCGCACCAGCTTTCCGAAATTCGTCATGTGTAGAGTGTGTACGAACAAGTACACACTGTCAACAAGAAAATATGAAGGTCTTTGCGGCGAAGGTTCCGGTGCGGGAGATCGCCTCTTCTCCCATGGCGTTCCGTATCGGGAGGTCGGATCGTGACGTAGCGTCCGTCAGCGCTCCTGCTCTGCCAACCACTCCTCCATGAACACCACGTGGCGGAAGATCTCGGTCTGCAGGTCGGCGGTGGAGGCGATGTCCGTCAGACGCAGCGGGCGGGAGTAGGCTTCCTCTTCGCCGCGCATGAGCTTGACGATGCCCCTCATGTCGCGTGGCCGGCCCGTACCGACGTCGTTGACCTTCAACGTCAAAACGTAGTTTGCGAGATCCGGATTCTGCACGACGGCAAATTCCTGCGACTCCTGGAGCAGCACGCCGAACGTGCGGCGCACGTTGGCGATGTCGGCTGTAGCCTCCGCAAGGCGCGTGCCGCCGCTGGGCCCCTCGCCGAACGCCAGGCTACCGGCGGCGGGCGACCCGGCGGCGCCGCGGGCCCCGGCGTCCGCAGTCCCACCGACGGTGGCGGGCTCGGTGAGGAACGAATCCTGCCCGGTGATGGCCTCGACGTCGATCGGGCCCAGCAGCACTCGTGGCGCCCGCAATCGCCGGTCGAGATCCTCCGGCTCGTCGGATATCTGTCGGAGCTCGGCAAAGGCCTGGCTCATGTCGAAGCCGGATTGGGAGGCGAGGATGGCCTGTTCCCAGGCCACGTCCCAGTTCTGGAACTGCCACGCCAACCGGCAAGCGTACACGTGAGCGTCGGTGTAACCGGGAGAGAGCTCGCCGGCGCGGACGAACGCTTCGAGAGCCTGCTCGAGCTGTTGCGTTTGACCGAAAGCGATGCCGCGATAGTAGTAGGCCTGCGCGTTGGTCGGGTCGAGGGCGAGAACTTCGTCGAGCGCCTCGAGGGCCTTGTCGGCGTCCGGGCTATCACCACCGAGAGAGTTGATGGCGTTGTTCAGGTGCGTTTGCACCTCGGGGTCGGCCTGTTGGGCGGCCACCGGGGAAAGCTGCGCAACGACCAGCAGCGCCAGTGTGAGGACGCCCAGAACCTGTCCCGTCGGGACTCGGTTCCCGTGATCGGGACTCATGCTGTCGCCTCCTGTTGACGGTAGAGGATTGCCCCCATTGTACGTCAATCAGGAGTCGGTCGGTCAGAACGGCTCCATGTCGAAACGTCGTACTCGTAGTCGAAGAGAACGGCGTCCGGCCCCTTCTCGGCGATCAGCTTCTCGATGTGCTCGACAATACGAGCGCGCCGGCGTATCAGCGCGCCGATCTCACGGCCATCCAGGTAGGCGCTCATCGAACGGCGAATCTCGTCGTCGGTGAGTGACGACAGTCGTTCCCACAGGCGCCGCTCGCAGAAGGTGATGAACTGGGGGTTACGCAGGTCCCTGCGGGTTTGAAAGGCGCGGGTATGGTCTATGAACCATACGTCCCAGTCGGCGTCGATGAGCAGGTTGCCGGTGTTTCGGTCGGCGTTGAAGATGAGGTTGTCGAAAATGACCAGCGTCTGCAGAACGCCGCGCCACCAGGTGGCATTGGGTGGCTCGAGGACCCGCTCCTGTCGCTCCTTCTCGCTCATCGCCGCCTCGATCCATAGCTGCAGTGTGCCGTCGCGATTGTCGATGACTCTCCGCGCCGTGGGCGGCACGAACGGCAGCTCGAGCAGCGTGGCGAGCTCGTAGGCGGCGGCCTCGAACATGGCGCTGTCCTTGAAGGCGCCGTGCCTCGTCAGGCCGTTATCGGGATCCTCGATGCGTTCCTGTACCCGCTCGAAGCTGCGGAAGATGCCGTGCGCACGGACGCCGTCTTTTTCCAGCAACACCTTCTTCGGCCGCGTCGATCCGTCCGCGATCTCGCTCCAGGACACGACCTCGGCAGAGCGCAGGAACTCCACGAGCTCGGCGCGGGTGGCGAAGGGCAGAAGCTCCCCATCGGGGCCGCGGAAGTAGCGGTCGGTCGGCGACGCCGGCGCAGGTAAGGCGGCGAGAGCGACGATAATTGCTGCCATCGCCGCGGCTCGATAGCTCCGAATCCCGATTGCCATGCGTTCCCACTCTCCGTTACGTGCGCGCCGGTTCCTCCTGATGGATATGACGGCCCGGGCGCCGATTTGTTGCACGGGCCGGGGGCAGTCTGTCATCCGGCTTGCACCGCGATTCTTCTTCCCCGCCGTCCCCGGCGTCTTCAACGTAGGAGGGTTACGTGGGTGCGATTTTCGGGTCGGGACCGTAAGATGACGGCCTCGGCGAGTCTCGGGGCAGCCGCGTCATCCGGCGGTCCGCCGTCGCCGATGGGTCGGCAGACGAACAGGCAGGCAATCCGTTGTCCGAAACCGAATGCTCCATCCTGTTCACGATTGGTCATTCCACCCATCCGACGGAGGACTTTCTCCGCCTCCTCCATCAACACCGGATCACCGCGCTGTGCGACGTCCGTTCGGCGCCCTACAGTCGCTACAATCCGCAGTTCAACAAGGAGACTCTAGCCGCCGTACTGGACGAGGCCGGCATCGCCTACGTGTATCTGGGCCGGGAGCTCGGCGCGATGGTGGAGGATCCATCGTGTTGGGAGAACGGTCGCGTGAGCTACCCGAAGGTGGCCGAGACGGAGCTCTTTCGCGCCGGCCTCGATCGGCTGCGCGAGGGTATGCGGCGCTACCGCATCACCTTGATGTGCGCGGAGAGGGACCCGATCTCTTGCCATCGCATGATGCTGGTTACGCGCAACCTCCGCCACGAAGAGCTCGATATCCAGCACATCCGAGCCGACGGCACGCTCGAGCCGAATGCCGCCGCCGAGCGTCGTTTGCTCGAGGCCGCTGGTCTTTCTCCCGGCACTCTGTTCCAGGACGAGGCGGAGATGGTCGAAGAGGCGTACCTGAAGGTGGGGAAGAGGAACGCCTGGAAGCCGGACCGTTAGGTCGCCCGGACTTCCTATCTGACAGGCCGTGCGCTGAAGCTTCGCACGACCGTATCGAACTCCGAGAGCTCCAGGTCCGGCTTGTCGAGGGCGGCCGGATAGGTCACGAACCACTGAAGCACGTAGAAACGGTGCTGCTGTTTGTAGTCACGCGGGAAAAGGAGCAGGAACATGCCGTCTTGCCGATGGTTCGAGTCCTTCCAGAGGTGATGGTAGGCGGTGGTGGAGTATCTCGCGGCTCCCACGCGGCGCAGCTCTTCCCGCGCCGCGTTGGTCGTCGTCATCGGTCCCTCACGCAGCTCCGTGCGTGCGAAGCTCAGCCAGATCCGCGCGAGATCCTCCTTCTCGGCATCGAGTTCCTCGGCGTAAACGAACGGCCAGATGACGAGGGAGTAGAGGACGCCGGCGTCGCGGCCGGCCAGGATTTTCGAGGGGTCCATGTGTGCGAAGGGTTCATCGTCCTGCCCGGTGGCTCTATCTCGGGACGCCCTTCCGGACCACGTCCACATTCCCGCTGGCGCGGTGTAGCTGATCACGTCGATGCCGTTGTTGTAGCGGACCCGTTTGGGCATCAGCTCGCCGTCTTTGAACGATGTGCGAACGCCCTCGGCCGGACTCTTCGATGGCGAGGTTTCGCCCGGCGGCGCCGCCGCGGGGTCAGCGCCCGGTCGCCGCACCGGCAGGGAAACGGTCTCGGTGACTTCCTTCTCCTCGACGCGCTCGACAAGAGACAGGGGGAACGCGAGTTGGTTGCCGGCCATGCTGACGAGGAGTCGGCCGTCCTGCTCCCGCGTCTCGACGTTGCGGATGACGCGACCGTTCTTCAGGTAGACGTCATCGGCGACCACCACACCGCAGAATCCGAGGACCGCCACAACGGCTACCGAAAACGACGAGACAATGGACATGGCGCGTGGCACGGATGGGCGAACCGATGACAAGTGGATGGCTGCAGCAGCGCGTAGGACCATTCCGCCTCCTCACCTTCCACCCTGTCCCCGGTGCCTGTGCCGGCTACGCTACTCAGCCCCCCGATGGCACAGGACACACCTCCATCTGAACAGAGTCGGCACAGGATGTCCACGGGACCCTTCGTCCGCACGAGCCTGCCTGCGCTTCGCCGGCCCGAGCGCGCCCGTTTCACCGCGTCGCGCGCGGTCGAGTGCCTGGCGGCCCGCCGTTTGTCAAGAAGCACCGACGCGGGCATCATGATGGCTGCACAGGCCTCGGGCGGCGAGTGTCCGCCCTGCATTCATCATCGGCCTGGCGAAAGACACCGGAGAGACCGTCATGGAACGGATCGTCGAGTGCGTGCCCAACTTCTCAGAGGGGCGCGACGGAGGGGTCATCAAGGAAATCACCAACGCCATCGAGGCGGCTGCCAACGTGCAGCTCCTCGACGTCGACCCGGGCGCCGACACCAACCGTACGGTCGTCACCTTCGTGGGGCCACCGGAGGAAGTTGCCGAGGCGGCGTTCCAGGGTGTCAAGCGTGCTGCCCAGCTCATCGACATGAGCCGTCACCATGGCTCGCACCCGCGCTTCGGTGCCACCGACGTGGTTCCTTTCGTTCCGGTCTCCGGCGTCACCATGGATGACTGTGTCGAGATCGCTCGTCAGGTCGGCAAGCGGATCGGCGAGGAGCTCGAGATCCCGGTCTATCTGTACGAGCACGCCGCCGCCCAGCCGGAGCGCGCCAACCTTTCGCGCGTGCGATCGGGTCAGTACGAAGGCCTGGAAGAGAAGCTCGCGGACCCGCGGTGGAAGCCGGACTTCGGCCCCGCGAAGCTCAACGCCAAGGCGGGCGCAACGGCCGTCGGAGCGCGCGAGTTCCTCATCGCGTACAACATCGACCTGAACACCACGGAGCGCAAGTACGCCAACGAGATCGCCTACATGCTGCGGGAGCGTGGTCGCTGGAAGCGTATCGGCAACACCGAGCCCTTCTACTACAAGGGCGAGATCGTTCGCTTCCCCGAAGACGGCAGCTACCCGTGCGGCCCCTGTGATTTCGTCGGCGACTCCTTCGAGGCCCTCGAGAAGCACTACGCCGAAGCTCACGGCGGCGATCTGAAGGCGCGTTACGAGGCTCTCGGCATCGATCCCGAGAACCCGACGGGGCCCGTGTTCGCCGATGGCCGCTTCAAGGACGTCAAGGCCATCGGCTGGGTGGTCGACGACTACAACCGGGCGCAGATCAGCATCAACCTCAATAATTACAAGGTGAGCCCGCCGCACGAAGTTCTCGAGGCCGCCCGCGAAGAGGCCACGAAGCGAGGCATCGTCATTACCGGCTCGGAGATCGTCGGTGTCGTTCCCTTCGATGCCATGCATCAGTCGGCCCTCTTCTACCTGCGCCGCATGCGCAAGTCGACGGGGATTCCGGTTCCCGACCTCGTCGAGACCGCCATCCAGTCGCTCGGCCTGCGCGACGTCGCCCCGTTCGAGACCGAAGAAAAGGTGCTCGGAATGCCGAAGGTCGACGGCCCGTTGGTGCAGCGCCCGACCTTCGATTTTGTCGATGAGGTCTCGCGCGACACGCCCGCCCCCGGCGGCGGCTCGGTGGCTGCGCTGGCGGGCGCTCTCGGCGGAGCTCTCGCCGCCATGGTCGCCAACCTGTGCTCGAGCAAGGGGGAGTTCGACGCCCAATACGAGACCCTTTGCTCGATCGCCGATAAAGGCCAGACGGTCAAGGACGCCCTGGTACGCGGTGTCGACGACGACACGGCCGCGTTCGACTCCGTGCTGGACGCCATGAGAATGCCGCGCGACACCGAGGCGGAGCGCGAAGAGCGCGCGCGGGCAATGCAGGAGGGGTACAAGGTCGCCACCCGCGTTCCGCTGGGGACGGTCGAGCAATGCCGGGACGCCCTGTTGCTGTGCGCGCAGATGGCTCCGATCGCCGACCCCAACATGGTGAGCGATGTCGGCACGGGAGCCTTGCTGGCCCATGCCGGAGCGCAAGCGGCGGCCTACAACGTGCGCATCAACCTGCCGCAGATCATCGACGAGGAATTCGACACGGAGATGCGCGGCACCCTGGCGGGGCTGTTGCAGGAGTGCGGCGAGCTGGCCGCGGCGGTTGCAGCGGAGGTCGAACAGGCGTTGGAGCAGTAACGGCGCCCGAGCGGATCGCGTCGTTGACGGGCGGGGGGCGGCGCCCGCTGTGTTCTCAACCGGAGGCGTCCGCCGCCTTGCGGAGTCGCTCGAGCTCGACCTCGAGCGCGGGCGCACCGGCCACGAGGGCCTCCATGTCACCGTTCTTGCCCGCATTCTCCAGGCCGAGAGCGACTTCCCACATCGCGTCGGCGCCGATGGCCGCCGCCGCGCCCTTGATGAAGTGCGCCGTGCGCTCGGCGCCGTGCGCGTCGTCGTCGGCGATCATCTCGTTGAGCGCGCGGACATGCGCGGGAGCGTCCTGGAGAAAGTCCTGCACCAGCTCGTTCGCCAGCTCCTCGTCGCCCATCACACGATCGAGGAGCCCCTCCCGGTTCAATGCGCTCGGCGACGCTCCGGAGGCTGAATCGGTTTCGGTCATGTCCCCACCATAGCGGTCGCGGTCGTGGCGCGCGATTCAGAGGCGCCGCTCGGCGGCGGATCGTCGAGACCACGCCGAACTTCATGCCGAGAATGTGCCGAGTTCGAGCTCGACGGGTACGCGGTCTTCCTTCGTAAACTGAACGTCGGACGACGGCGTCATAGAGTCGGGGGGGGGCTGGCGTCCGGCTCCCGGACGATGGGGCCGACGTCATGTAGGCTGGTCGATACCGACGAGCACTCGCGAGGGACCCACGATGACTACGTTCCTGCAGGATCTACGTTACGGACTGCGCTCGCTGCAGGCCCATCCGGGCTTCACTGCTGTTGCCGTGTTGTCTCTTGCCCTGGGTATCGGAGCCAACGTCAGCATCTTCAGCGCCGTCGACGTGTTCATGATCCGCCCGTTGCCCTACGAAGATCCCGACCGGTTGCTGCACGTGTTCTCCACGGTGCCGGAGCGCGGCTGGACCAACAACGTCCAGTCGATTCCCGACTTCCTCGACATTCGGGAGCAGGCCACCACGATGAACGTCGCGACCGCGCGCGGCAGCGCCTACAACATGTCCGGCGACGACGAGCCCGAGCGCGTCAGCGGCAACCGGGTTTCATGGAACTTCTTCGAGGTACTGCGCGTCCAGGCTGTGCTCGGCCGAACTTTTCGGCCGGAGGAGGAGCTCGACGGTGAGGACCGCGTCGCCGTGATCGCCCACGCTCTCTGGATGCGGCGCTTCGGCGCCGACGCGGACGTCGTCGGGCGAACCATCCTGCTGGACGACGAGCCCTACACCGTCATCGGCGTGCTCCCCTCGGACTTCTGGTACGGCTCCACCCGGAACGAGATCTACACACCCATCGGCGTGACCGGTGAGGAGAGTCGCGGCAGCCACTCATGGAGCTCGTTTGCCCGTCTCGAGGAGGGCGCCACTATGGAGCAGGCGCGCGCCGAGGTAGAGCAGATCACCGCCCGGCTCGAGGAGGCGTTTTCGGACAGCAACCAGGGTTGGAGCGCCGGCGTACAGCCGCTCCACGACGAGGTGTTCGACGAGGGCTTCCGCATGGGAAGCCTGATCTCCTCGGTGTCGACGGCGTTCGTCCTGCTGATTGCCTGCGCCAACGTTGCCAACCTGATGCTCACGAGGGTGGCGGGCCGTGGTCGCGAGATCGCCGTTCGCCGGGCACTCGGGGCCGGTCGGGGCCGCATCATTCGGCAGTTGCTCACCGAAGCCGCGATCGTCTCAGCTCTGGGCGGAGCGCTCGGAATCGTCGTCGCGATCGGCGGTATCCGTGGGCTCGCGAGCCTCATTCCCGTTTGGTTCCCATTCCGCGACGAGATCGGTCTCAACGGCCGTGTGCTGCTGTTTGCGCTCGCACTGACCGCGATTACCCCCATTCTGTTCGGCATTCTCCCGGCACTTCAGAGCGCCCGTCCCGATATTACCGACAACCTCAAGGAGGGCTCCCGCGGCAACGTCGGCAACAAGGGGGATCGCTTGCGAAAGGTGCTTGTCGTTGCGGAAGTATCGCTGGCGCTGACCCTGTTGGTCTCCTCGGCCTTGCTCGTGCAGGGGTTCTTCAAGATCCGTTATGCCGACTTCGGCTGGAACGAGAGCAACGTGCTGACGTTCCGCGTCACGCTGCCGGAGCTGTCGTATCCCGACGACGAGCTGGTTACGGGCTTTCACCGTCGGTTCCTTTCGTCGATTGAGTCGTTGCCCGGCGTGATGTCGGCCGGAGGCACGATGCTCCTGCCGCTTCAGGGAGACAGCAACACCTTCTACCAGGTGCCTGGACAGGAATACGCCCGACTCACGGACCAGCCGCTCGTCAGTTATCGCTTCGTGTTTCCGGAGTATTTCGAAACCTTGGAGATCCCGATTCTCAGCGGCCGTACGTTCGACGACACGGACCGACCCGATTCCCGCGCCGTCATCGTTGTCAACGAAGTGGTGGCCGAGCGCCATTGGCCGGGCGAGAACCCGATCGGCAAGCAGATCGATTTCTGGGACGAGCGCCGCGAGATTGTCGGCGTTGTTCGCTCGACGCTCGACGACGACGGCCGCGAGGCTCGCGCCACGGCGTTCATCTCCGCGTTTCAGTCGCCCACCCGCGCGATGAGCTTCACCGTGCGAACCGAGGGCGACCCGGCTGCGATGACCTCCGCGATTCGCTCGGAGCTCGGACGCGTCGACCCCGACTTGCCGATGTACGCGGTGCAGACAATGGAGGAGCTCCGCGAGGTCGAGCAGGGCGGCGACACGGTGATGGCCAAGATCATGGGGGCATTGGCGGTCATCGCCTTGGCCCTGTCCGTGGTGGGCGTCTACGGGGTCATGTCATACACCGTGTCACAGAAATCTCAAGAGATGGGTATCCGCATGGCCCTGGGTGCCCAGCGCCTCGACGTACTGCGCATGGTGGTCCGCCAGGGAACGATGCTGGCGGTGATCGGCGTGGTTGTCGGCATCGGCCTCGCTTCGATGGTGACGCGAAGCCTGTCGTTCTTTCTCTACGGTGTGAGCCCGTTCGATCCGCTCACGTTCATCGTTGTCGCCCTGACGCTGTTGCTTGCCGCCCTCCTTGCCACCGTTGTGCCGGCACAGCGCGCCACGCGGGTTGATCCGCTCAGCGCGCTTCGCACGGAGTAGTCAGAGGCGGCACGGGCTACGGCGCCTAGCGTGTCGTGGCGGCGCTGCGCACGCGTCGTAGCCTCGCCGCGTACGCGTCGCAGCCACCCCGCCTCTTGAGGCGGCCATGCGACTGTGGTCCAATTTTGCTGTGGTTCCCTGCAGCAGCGATGCAGTCTTCCCCTGAAATTCGTCGAGGCGGTGGTGTTATGTCGTCAGATCCCGAGTCGGACTCCGTTCCGGAGCTGCGAACAGTCTCCAAAACCGATCCGGAGACGGGCCCGCAGCCGGATGATCGCAAGGAAAAGGCGATCGACCGGCGCAGCTTCCTTGGCTACAGCGCCGCCGCGGGGGCCGGTGTGATGATGTCGGGCATTGCGCCGAGACGGGCGCGGGCCGCGCTGCAGACCGACGACCTCAACGTTGCGCTGATCGGTTCCGGTGCGCAGGGGCAGGTGCTGATGGATTCGTGCCTGAAGATCCCCGGCGTGAGGTTCAAGGCGGTCTGCGACATCTGGACGGATTTCAATCAGAAACGGGCCGTCGGTCTCTTGAGCCGATACGGACATGAGGTCACCGGATACGTCGACTATCGGGAGATGCTCGCGCAGGAGCAGGATCTCGACGCGGTGATCATCGCCACGCCCGACTTCTGGCACGCGGAGCACACGATCGGTTGCTTGAACGCGGGGCTCGACGTCTACTGCGAGAAGGAAATGTCCAACACTCTCGAGGATGCCCGCCGGATGGTCCTCGCCGCCCGCGAGACCGGAAAGCTCCTGCAGATCGGGCATCAACGCCGCAGCAACCCTCGATATATCCACTGTGGCGAGAAGTTGATCAAGGAAGCCGGTGTGCTCGGCAGGATCACGACCATCAACGCGCAGTGGAACCGCGCGGTGCAGCCCGATCTGGGTTGGCCTGCGAGGTGGGCGATCCCCCCCGACGTGCTGCGTCGCTACGGATTCGACTCGATGGCGCAGTTCCGCAACTGGCGCTGGTACCGGGCACTCGGCGGCGGGCCGATCGTAGACCTGGGTTCGCATCAGATCGACATTTTCGGTTGGTTCCTCGACGCGATGCCCCACTCGGTCGTCGCCAGCGGTGGTATCGACTACTACGATCGATCCACGCACGAGTGGTACGACACGGTCATGGCGATCTACGAGTTCCGCACGGACGACGGCATCGTGCGCGCGTTCTACCAGACGCTCACGACCAACAGCAGCCAGGGCTACTACGAGACCTTCATGGGAGATCAGGGCACGCTGAATATCTCGGAGTCGGCCGCAAGGGGCGGCATCTACCGCGAGCAGACGGCGCCCGAATGGACCCGGTGGGTCGACCAGGGTTACTTGAACGCTCCCGTCGAGGAGGTGGCCAGCATCGACGAGACCCTCGTGCTCGACGTCCGCGAGACCATCGCGCCGCCTCAGCACGGTATCCCGGTGGCGTTCAACGACCCCTATCACAAGCCGCACCTGGAGAATTTCTTCAACGCCGTGCGTGGGCGAGAAGAGCTCAACTGCCCCGGCGAGGTAGGCTACGAGACTGCGGTTGCCGTCTTGAAGGTGAACCAGGCCGTCGATTCCGGCAGAAGGCTGGTGTTCGATCCACGTGAGTTCACTGTTTGACGGCGGCGGATTTCGGTCCTACATGACCACACCGTGATCGTCCGAATGCCTCTCCCCGGCGCCATTACGCTCCTGCGACTCGCGACGTGTGCGACGCTTGGCCTCGCAACACTGCTCTCGGCCGGCGCCCAGGAGCCGGAAGGCGGCACTCCGACAACCGCAACGGCGCAAGAGCAGGATGCCGCAACGGAGCCGAGCGCCCAGGAACCCAAGCTCGGCGACGTCAGCGACGGCAACCGGTCGGTGCCCGTTCATGTGATCGAGCTCCTGGATGAGGACGGCCTGCGCATCGATCCCCGCGCGGAAAACCCCCTGCCGTTCTCGCCCCGACAAACCTGCCAGCCGTGTCACGACTACGAGACGATCTCCCGAGGTTGGCATTTCAACGCCGCCGACCCGGAGGCGGGTGCCGGCCGGCGCGGAGAGCCGTGGGTGCTCGTCGACCGCATCAGCGCCACGCAGGTGCCGTTGTCGTACCGTGACTGGCCCGGAACGGAGAGGCCGGAGGCGTTCGGCTTGTCGCCGTTCCTGTTCACTGAGCGATTCGGCAGACACCTCAACGGCGGCACCGCGAGCGAAGTCGATGCGCTCGAACCGGTCGAGGTCTATTGGCGATGGCTGGTGTCGGGCCGGCCGGAGATCAATTGCCTGAGCTGCCACGACCTCGACGCGGGTCACGATCAATCCGAGTACGACCGACAGATCAGGCAGCAGAACTACCGCTGGGCGGCCGCCGCGACGAGCGCTTTCACACGCGTGACCGGCTCCGCACGAGCGATGCCGAACAACTACGACGTCTATACGGGCAATGCCCCGGACCTCGGCGCCGCGCTGCCGCCGCGCGTTGAATACGACGAGAGTCGATTCAACGACAACGGCACCATCCTGTTCGACCTCTCGCGTCGTGTGCCGTCCGAGCGTTGCTATTTCTGTCACTCGGCCAAGGTTGTTGCAGAGGTTCCTCTGGAGCCTTGGGAGGTGGACGAAGACGTTCATCTGAAGGCGGGGCTGACCTGCGTCGATTGCCACCGGAACGGTATCGATCATCAGATGATCCGCGGCTACGAAAGAGAGGACGAACACAGAGGCGGAGCGTCGGTGGTATCGCTCTCCTGCGCGGGTTGCCACGTTGCAAGCGAAGAATCCGGTCGGCTTGTGAGCGGCCGTCTGGGCGCTCCGAAACCGGCCCACCGCGGGCTTCCGCCGATTCACTTCGACAAGCTCGCCTGCACGGCCTGCCACTCCGGCCCTGTTCCGACGGAGGAGGCACAGCGGGTGAAGCTCAGCAGGACCCATGCACTGGGGACGTTCGGCGTTCGCAAGGGCGACGACGTCGTGCCCTACGTGATGTCGCCCGTGTACGTGACGGGTGAAGACGGCAAGACCGCACCGCACCGGCTCATGTGGCCGGCTTTTTGGGGCTTCGAGAGCGGCGGCGAGATCAAGCCCGCTCCTCTGGAGGATGCTCGAGCCGTGGCTCTCGACACCGTTCTTCAGGACGCGACCGCCGAGAGCCCCGACGTGATCGGCGTAGCGGCGGGCGACTGGCCGCAGTTCTCCGAAGCCCAGATGGGTCGCATCCTCGGCGAGTTGGCGGCGCTGCATCCCGAAGAGGGAATGCCCGTGTACGTGGGAGGGGGGAAGGTGTATCGCCCCGGAGATCCCCTCGTCGTCGAGGAAGGCCATGCGGCGGCGCGCCCGTACACTTGGCCTTTCGCCCACGATGTCAGGCCCGCGGCGCAATCCCTCGGCAGCAGAGGCTGCGACGATTGTCACTCCTTGGGGGCGCCGTTCGTCTTCGGATCGGTAACCGCGCCCGTTCCGTTCGAGTTCGCCGAGGGCGCGACGCTGTCGATGACGTCGCTTCAGGGGATGAGCGCCGTGTATCCGCGCGCCTTTGCGTTGTCGTTCCTGTTTCGGCCGGTGTTCAAGTACCTGATCGCTTTGTGCCTGGTTGCGATGCTGCTGCTCATCCTCCTGTACGCGCTCAAGGGCCTCGACATGACGCTCAAGGGGTGGGCGGGCGCGGAGCGGCGGAGCGCCGAACGGCCGAGTGGCGAAGGATCGAGCGCGGGAGGGGCGAACGCTGAGGGGCAGGGCGCCGGCAGGATTGCCTCCGTCAGCCCCGCCGTCGCCCATGCCCGCGGGCTGGCGTATCTGGTTGCCGTGATCTGCGTGGCGTTGCTGGCTCTCACCGGCTTCGTGCCGCTTGTCCTTTTCGGCGGTCCGCTCGACGGGCTTGCGCTCGTCGTGCACGTATTGGCGGCGCCGGTGTTCTCCGTCAGCGTCACGGCGCTGATCCTGTTGTGGGCGCACGATCAACGTTTTCCCGCCGCTCGGCCCGAGTGGTCACAGAGCACCGCTGGGAGGCTCTGTTTCTGGCTGATGGTCGTGCTGGCCCCTCTCATCCTCGGATCGATCGTGCTGATGATGTACCCGGTCTTCGGGACCCCGGGGCAGGAGGCGCTGCGAGCGCTCCATTTCACCAGCGCACTGGCGTTTCTACTCGTGAGCATTGCCCACGTGCGCTTTTCGGGCGGGTTGTCCGGCGCCCGCAGCCTGGCCGGCCGAGGTTCTTGAGGCACCCTTCCAACTGTGGAATCCTGACACCATGCGATCACACTTGACGGATACGACCCTGTTCTTGCTGGTTGCCGGCGGAATCGTGACCGCCGCCCTCTGCCACGCCATCCCGGTAGCCTTCGCTCAGGAGCTCGTTCCGATCGAGCTCGAGCTGCCGAAGCCGATGTTCGTCGGGACGCCGCAGAACTTCCGCGTGGCGAACCTGGAGAAGCCGTTGGGCAGGCCCCGGCCGCCGTTTCTGGCACCGGCGGGCACGACGAACGTTGCATTCGGCAAGCCGGTTTCGAGCAGTGACGAGATGCCCATCATCGGTGAGCTCGACCAGCTCACCGACGATGATAAGGACGCCGCCGACGGCAGCTACGTGGAGCTCGGCCCGTTTCGTCAACACGTCACGATCGACCTGGAGGCGACGCACACGATCTACGCTCTGGTTGTCTGGCACTACCACAAGCAGGCCAGGGTCTATCGCGACGTCGTGGTGCAGGTGTCCGACGACCCCGATTTCGTCACCGGCGTCACCACGATCTTCAACAACGACGATGACAACTCGTCGGGGTGGGGCGTCGGAACGGATCTCCACTACGTCGAGACGTCGGAGGGCAAGTTGGTCGACGCCCGCGGCGTGCAGGGGCGTTTCGTCCGGCTTTTCAGCAACGGCAGCACCAGCAACGATCTGAACCACTACATTGAAGTGGCGGTCTATGGTGTCTCCGCCGAGTAATGCCCGGGCTCTCTTCCCACTGCTTTTCCTGATCATCGTCGTCATCGCCGGCGTCCTGCGGGCGCCGGGCCTGACGCGGCGCCCGATGCATACCGATGAGGCGGTCCATGCCGTGAAGTTCGGCGGGCTGCTGGAGGAAGGCGACTACCGGTACGACCGCGTCGAGTATCACGGCCCCACGCTCAACTACTTCACGCTCATCCCCGCCGGGCTCGAGTCCGCCGCGCGGCTGAGTGAGATCGATGAAGCCACGCTACGTAGCGTGCCCGTGGTCTTCGGTGTCGGCGTCGTCGCGTTGCTCGTGCTCCTTGTTCCCGGCCTGGGACGCGGCCCGGTCGTTGCGGCCGGGTTGCTGGCGGCCGTGTCGCCGGCGATGGTCTTTTACAGTCGTTACTACATCCAGGAGATGCTCCTGGTCTTCTTCACCCTCGGTGTGATCGTCTGCGGCTACCGCTACGCGAGGTCGCGGCATGTCGGTTGGGCGGTGGCCGCAGGAGCCTCTCTCGGGCTCATGCACGCGACCAAAGAGACCGCTGTCCTCGCCGTCGGCGCCATGATGATCGCTCTCACCGTGACGCTCGCGACACGTAACGACCGCATGGACCGCTCTTTACTCGTCGGACACGGCCTCCTCGCCTTGGTCACGGCGATGATCGTTTCGGCGCTCTTCTTTTCGTCGCTCCTCAGCAATCCGGTCGGGATCGTCGATTCCTACACGACGTACGTCAACTACGCCGGCCGCGCCACCGCGCACGATTTTCACGTACAACCTTGGCACTACTACGTGGGTATGCTCGCCTACTTCGAAGGGCCGTCGGGGAAGGTGTGGAGCGAGGGCGCGATCCTGCTTCTGGCCGCCGTCGGAGCTCTCGCCGCCGCCACCGGGCGCAGCCTGCCGGGACTCGATCGCGATCTGCACCGCTTCCTGGCTGTGTACGCGGTGGCTCTGTTGCTCATGTATTCAGTGATTCCCTACAAGACGCCCTGGAGCATGCTGGGGGCGCTGCACGGCTTGATCCTGGTTGCCGGTATCGGCGCGGTGTTTCTCGTCGCCGGCGCGAAGAGCAAGCGGGCATCCATCGCCCTCGTCACGGCGATTCTCGTCGCCGTCGCGCATCTTGCCTGGCAGTCGTACGAGGCGACCCACCGATACAATGCCGACCCGGACAATCCGTACGTCTACTCGCATCCCACCGACGACGTCTTTCGCATCGTCGAGCGGATGCAGGCGCTGGCTGACGCCCATCCCGACGGTAACGCTATCTTCATCGAGGTCATCAGCCCGCTGAGTGACTACTGGCCTTTGCCTTGGTATCTGAGGGACTTTCCCAACACCGGTTGGTGGCAAGAGGTCGACATGGACGTGCCCGCCGCACCGGTCATCATCGCGACGCCGGCGGTGGAAGAGCGGGTGTTGGCGAAGCTCTACGAGGTGCCGCCACCCGGACAACGCTACCTGTACGTGCCGCTGTTCGACGAGTACACCGAGCTCCGTCCCACCGTCGAGATCCGGGGCTATACGCGCAAGGATCTCTGGGACGCCTTCCAGCGGCGGCAGGGGGCCTCGTGAGCGTCGGCCGCTTTTCCCGCCATGCGATGGCGACGGTGTTCGAGGTTGCCCTCGTGCACGATGACGCGGCGTATGCCGAGCAATGTGCGCACGAGACCTTTCGCGAGGTTGATCGGCTCGAACGCGCGCTGAGCCGTTACGTCGAGAACAGCGACATTTCGCGCGTCAACGACGCTCGGGTCGGCGAGCCGGTGCGCGTTGGTGTCGACGCCTTCGAGTGCATCCGGCATGGCGCCGTCTTGTGCGGGGCCACCAACGGCGCGTGTGACATCACGCTCGGCACGGGAATCGAACACCTCGAGCTCGACGACGTGGAGCTGACGGTGATGCGATGCGCCGAACCCGTGGGCATCGATCTGGGCGGTTACGGCAAAGGGTACGCCGTGGACTGCATGGCGAAGGTGTTGGATGATTGGGACATCGAATCCGCTCTTCTGCATGGCGGCACGAGCTCGGTGCTGGCCCTCGGCGCCCCGCCGGGACAACGAGGATGGCAGGTGACGTTGCGACACCCCTGCGAGCACGAACAGGTCATCGGCCGGTTTTACCTGCGGCACCTGGCGGTGAGCGGCTCGGGGCTTCGCAAGGGTTGTCATATCATCGATCCGCGAAGCGGAGAATCGGCGGCCGGGGCGAGTGCGGCGTGGGCCCTCACGAAGGATGCGGCAGTGGGCGATGCGCTTTCGACAGCGTTCATGGTCATGAGCCCGGACGAGATCGGCGATTACTGCGCCCGCGATCCCGAAGTACGGGCCATCGTCATTCGAGGAGATTCAGCGGCCACAGAGGCGGTTCTGCGATTCGGCGATTGTCGGGATCTGGAACGCCCGTGAGCTCGACGCGATAAGAGGGAGACACGAGATGTCGCATGACGGAGGCGTCAACCGACGCCAGTTCTTGAAGCGTTCCGCCGGCTTGACGGTCGCCGGAATCGGTTTCCCGTGCATTGTTCCGTCCTCCGTGCTGGGCAGGTCGGGCGCGATTCCGCCGAGCGAGACGCTCACGGTGGGTTGCATCGGGATAGGGAACATGGGCGGATCGGATATGCGCAGCTTCCTCGCCCAGGACGACGCTCGGGTCGTCGCCGTGTGCGACGTCGATTCGCGGAGGCTTCAGGGTGCCAAGGAGCGAGTCGACGAGCACTATGGCGGCGAGGACTGCGCCGCGTACGCTGATTTTCGCGAGATCATCGGGCGAGACGACATCGACATCGTCCAGCTCACGACACCCGACCACTGGCACTCCGTAATCGCCGTCGCCGCCGCAAGGGCCGGTAAGGACATCTACGGCGAAAAGCCCTTTTCGCACACCTTGCGCGAAGGTCGCGCCATGTGCGACGCCATCGAGCGCTACGGTCGCGTTTGGCAGACGGGAAGCTGGCAAAGGTCGGAGGCGCGGTTTCGTTTTGCTTGCGAGCTGATCCTCAACGGTCGTATCGGCACCGTGCGCCACGTCGATGTGGGGTTGCCCGAGGGATACAGCACGGGCGGCGGCGAAGAAGGAGAGCTCGTCACGAAGCCGCCGAAGGAGCTCGACTACGACTTCTGGCTCGGCCCCGCTCCGTACACGGACTACGTGCCGGCTCGAGTTCATTGGAACTGGCGGTGGAACCTGGAATACGGCGGCGGGCAGTTACTCGACTGGGTGGGGCATCACGTCGACATCGCTCACTGGGGCCTGGGGTTGGAGCACACCGGCCCGGTGGAAATCGAAGGCTCCGGAGAGTACCCGGAAACCGGCCTGTGGAACGCCGCGTCCGTCTACCGGGTGAATACGCGCTACGCGAACGGCGTCACCATGACGATCGCCGGAGGCTACCCGGACATCATCATGGGAACGAAATGGATCGGGGACGACGGCTGGGTCTGGGTGAGTCGCAGCGGAATCGACGCTGAGCCGAAGTCGTTGCTCGGCGAGGTCTTCGGTGCCGGTGACGTTCGCTTGTCGAGCGTCCAGAACCCGATGAGCCAGGAGAGCCACACCCGCAACTTTCTCGATTGCGTGAAGTCGCGGCAAACGACGCTGGCGCCGGCCGAGGTCGCGCATCGCTCCGCCTCACCGGGCCATCTCGGTCAGATCGCCATGCTGCTGGGGCGCAAGATCCGTTTCGATCCGGATACCGAGGAGGTCATAGGCGATCCGACGGCGTCGAGGATGCTGGGGAAGACGATGCGCGGGCCGTGGACGTTGTAGCCGGGAAACGAAACGTGAAGGCGGGGGCTACCGGGCGGGACGAGCCGGCTTCGCGGGACGGGCGCGACGAGCCCGCTTCGCGGGACGAGCGGGACAAGCCGGGCAAACCGGGCAAGCAGGCGACGATGTCGACGCGGATATCCATCGACCGAAGGCAGTTCCTGGTGCGCTCGGGCAGCGTCGCGGTTGCGAGCTTGGGGTTCCCCTCGATTGTCCCGGCTTCCGCGCTCGGCAGGTCCGGCCGCAGTGCTCCGAGCGAGAGGATCACGGTCGGTTGCGTCGGCATGGGCGGCCAGGGGCAGGGGGACATGCGCGGCTTTCTGCAACAGGACGACGCCCACGTCGTTGCGGTATGCGACGTCGACGATCTCCATCGCGGGCGCGGCCTCGACATCGTTAACCAGCGGTACGGCAACAAGGATTGTGCCGGCTACGGCGATTTCCGCGAGCTCATCGCCAGAGACGACATCGATGTCGTGCAGATCACGACCCCCGACCACTGGCATGCCCCGATCGCCGTCGCCGCGGCCAAGGCCGGAAAAGACATGTACGGCGAGAAGCCGTTCGCTCATAGCCTGAGAGAAGGCAGGGCGGCCTGCGACGCGATCGAGCGCTACCGGTGTGTTTGGCAGACGGGCAGTCAGATGCGCTCCGACCTGCACAACCAGTTTGCCTGCGAGCTCGTCCGCAACGGTCGCATCGGTAGGGTGCGGCGGGTAGAGGTGGGTCTGCCCGGAGGAGTAAGCGAATACGAGCTGTTCAACGGCGCCTCAGGGCAGGACGTTGCCACTCCTCCCGAGAGACTCGACTACGACATGTGGCTCGGCCCCGCTCCCTATGCCGACTACGTTCCGGCGCGCGTTCACTGGAACTGGCGGTGGAACCTCGAGTACGGCGGCGGTCTGTTGATGGACTGGGTCGGGCACCTGGTCGATATCGCTCACTGGGGACTGGGCCTCGATCGCACCGGGCCGGTCGAGATCGAAGGTGTCGGCGAGTACCTCACCACGGGCCTCTACAACACGGCGCCGCGCTATCGGATCCGTACCCGATACGCGAACGGCGTCGAGATGGTGGTAGCCGGTGACCACGACGACATCGACGGCGGCGTGAAGTGGATTGGCGAGGACGGCTGGGTCTCGACCTGGGACTTCGTCGAGGCGCACCCTCGATCCTTGCTGCGCGAGAGGATCGGCCCGGGCGAGATTCGTCTGCCCGGCGTCGGGGACCCTGTGGATCGCAAGGGAACCTCGCACACGCGCAACTTTCTGGACTGCGTCAGGTCGAGAGCGACGACGATCGCGCCGAGCGAGGTCGGGCACCGTTCGGCCAGCGTCGGACATCTGGGGCAGATCGCCATGTTGCTTGGTCGCAAGATCCGTTTCGACCCGGATACCGAGCGGATCATCGACGACGACACCGCCACGAGAATGCTGGGCAACGCGATGAGAGGCCCATGGACCCTGAATTGAGCGAATCACGCTGCCACGAGACCGAATATGGGTGGAGACGATGAACGAGCGAAGGCGTCGAGTGATTTCCTCCGTGCTGGTGACGATGCTCCTGCTTGTGGGGAGTGCGGTCGAAAACGCCGAGGCGACGGCGGGTGCGGAACAGATTCCCAGCGGCGAAGTTGTTGCGCGGATTCAGGCGACGCTCGCGCGCATGTCCGAGTACGAGTTCGGCGACGGCCGCGAAGCGTTGTCGGAGCTGCGAGAGCTGGTGAAGGCAGCGGCGGAATCGCCGATGCTCGCGTCGCGGGTCGAACAAGAAATGATCCCGTTTCTCGCATCGGACGCTTCGTTTGCCGGGAAGCAGTTTGTTTGCGAGCAGCTGAGCCTGATCGGCACTTCGTCGTCGGTCCCCGTGCTCATGGATCTGCTCGCCGACGCGGAAACCGCCGACATTGCCCTGTTCGCGCTGCAGCGGATCCCGGACCCTGCCGTGGGAACGGCGCTGCGCGGCTTTCTTCGAGACGCCGCGCCGGCCACGAAGATCGCGATCGTCAATACCCTCGGTGAGCGGAGAGAAGCCGGCGCGGCCGGTGATCTGGGGCGGTTGCTGACCGATCCGGACCCCGCCGTCGCCCGCTCCGCCGCCACGGCTCTCGGGAAGATCGGCGGAGCCGAAGCCACCAGGTCGCTCGAGCGCGCGCGAGAGAGAACCACCGGTGAGGTGCGCGACGCGGTGCTCGACGCCTATCTGCATTGCGCCGACCGGCTGCTGGCGGAAGGGAGCTCGTCGCGGGCGGCGTCCATATACCGCGACGTGTACGACGGCGAGGACGCCCGCAACCTCCGCGCAGCGGCCCTGCGAGGTCTCGTGATGGCCGATCCCGCCAACGCCGCCGAGACCATCGTTTCTTCGCTGCGGCGTGACAACCGCGCACTGCAGGCCGTCGCGGCCGGGCTCGTGCGGGAGCTGCCGAATAACGCCGATGTCAGCGGAATCATCGCCCGCATACCCGACCTCGCGCCGCCGGCGCAGGTTCAGCTCCTTTCGGCGTTCGCGGAGCGGGATGAGGCGACGGCGTACCCTGCCGCCCTCGCTGCCGTGCGCCACCACGACGAGTCCGTGCGGATCGCCGCGATTGCCGCCCTGTCGGTGCTCGGCGGCGAGTCCGACGTCGCTTTGCTTTCCGGGCTCGCTGTCTCCGGACCCACCCCGGCCGATCAGGAGGCGGCCCGGGCCGCCCTGGGATTCCTGCCCGGGGCTTCGGTCAACCGCGCGATCATGACGCAGATTTCCGCTGCGGATCCTGCCGTTCGGGCGGAGCTGGTCAGAGCGCTGGGCGAACGCAACGCGACCGAGGCGACCGACGTCCTCATGGGCACGGCATCCGATGCGGACCCGCTGGTGCGCCTTGAGTCGCAACGATCGCTGGCAATCGTGACCGCACCCGACCGCATCGACGAGCTGTTGGATCTGCTGATCGCGGAGCCCGACAGCGCCGTCCGCAACGAAGCGGAGCGCACCGTGGTGTTCGTTGCGCGGAAGGCGCCGGAGGATACAGGTCGCGCCGAGCCCGTGTTGGCGGCGTTTTCGACCGTTGCCGACGGCGATGCCCGCGGCTCGCTGATCGAGGTGCTGGGCCGGATCGGCGACCCGGCCGCACTGCCGGCAATTCGCGCCGAGCTCGAAGGCACCAACACCGACTACAAGCAGGCCGCCATCGCGGCGCTGGGCTCGTGGCCCGACCCCGGGCCGGCGCCGGAGCTGCTGAATGTCGCGCGTACGGCGTCGGACAAGACGACGGAGGTCCTCGCCCTGCGCGCGTACATCGACCTCCTGCGAATTCGCAGCGAGCGTCCGGTCGACGAATCCATCGGCCTGTTCGAGGGTGCCATGGAGCTGGCGACCGAGACGAGCGAGAAGCGTATGGTGCTGGCCGGCCTCGGAGACCTGCGCTCGGCGGACGCGATGAACGCGACGGTCGGCTACCTGGACGACCCGGAACTGAAGCTCGAGGCAGAGGCTGCGCTGCGCAATCTTCTGGACCGGGTTCGCGATGCAGACGACGAGGAAGCGAAGCGACTTCTTGACGCCGGCCTGAGGGAGACCCTGACCAAGATCGTCGACGTCGCGGAGAACGAGCAGCTGAAGGAATGGGCGCAGGAAATGCTCGAGAGAGGGAGCTGATATGCCACGACCCGTTACGCTTTTCACCGGCCAGTGGGCCGACCTGCCGCTCGAAGTCCTCGCCGAGAAGGTGGCGGATTGGGGTTTCGACGGCCTCGAGCTCGCCTGCTGGGGTGATCATTTCGAGGTCGACAGGGCGCTCGCGGACGACGGCTACGTGCGCGCCAAGCGGGATCTGCTGGAGTCGCACGGGCTTTCCTGTTCCGCCATCAGCACGCACCTGGTGGGCCAGTGCGTGTGCGACCCGATCGACGAGCGCCACAAGTCGATCCTGCCGGAGAGAATCTGGGGCGACGGAGACCCGGAAGGTGTGCGACGGCGTGCCGCGCAGGAGGTCATCGATACTGCGCGCGCCGCCGAGTTGTTCGGCGTCGACGTGGTCAACGGCTTCACCGGCTCGAGCGTGTGGGCGAAGCTGTATTTCTTCCCGCCGACGAGCCGGGACGACATCGACGCCGGGTATCGGGACTTCGCCGAGCGTTGGGGCCCGATCATGGACGCCTTCGCCGGCCACGGCGTGCGTTTCGGCCTCGAGGTCCACCCGACGGAGATCGCCTACGACATCCACACGGCGCGCCGGGCTCTCGACGCCATCGACAACCACGCCAGCTTCGGCTTCAACTTCGACCCGTCGCACCTGGTTCACCAGTTCGTCGACCCCGTGGTTTTCATCGACGAGTTCGCCGAGCGCATCCACCACGTGCACGTCAAGGACGCCCGCGTTCAGCTCGATGGCCGCAGCAGCATCCTGTCGTCGCACCTCGACTTCGGCGATCCACGGCGGGGTTGGGACTTCGTCTCGCCGGGCCGCGGTGACGTGGAGTGGGATCCGATCGTTCGGGCGCTCAACCGAGCCGGTTACGCCGGCCCGCTCTCGATCGAGTGGGAGGATAGCGGCATGGACCGTGAGTGGGGCGCCCGGGAAGCTCTCGACCTGGTGCGCAGCAACGACTTCGCGCCCTCGGCGCTGGCGTTCGACGCCGCCTTCGGGGACGACCAATGAGCGAGCAAGCGTTCACCGACATGGCTACCGGGGACGACGGCGGTTCGCCCCGAGATGCGCCCCGCATCGGCGTCGGCATGCTGGGGTACGCCTTCATGGGAAAGGCGCACACCAACGCCCTCAAGAAGATCCCGTACATGATGTACCCGCCGCCCGCGATCCCCGAGCTGGCGGCGATTTGCGGGCGCAGCGAAGATGCCGTCGTCGAGGCGGCGCGTCGCTATGGCTACGCCACGCACTACACCGATTGGCGCGACATGTTGGCCGACGATCGAGTGCAGCTATTCGACAACGGCGGGCCGAATGACGTCCACGCCGAGCCCTGTATCGCGGCCGCCGAGGCCGGCAAGCATGTGTTGTGCGAGAAACCCCTCGGACGCACCGCGGAGGAATCGAAGGCCATGCTCGACGCCGTCGAAAAGGCCGGCGTCAAGCACATGGTGGCGTTCAACTACCGATTCGTTCCGGCGATCCGCCAGGCTCGCGAGCTTATCGAGAGCGGCGCATTGGGGCGGATCTACCACTACCGCGCGATGTATCTGCAGGAGTGGATCATGCCCCACTACGGCACGCCGAAGATCTGGCGTCTCGACAAGGCGCAGGCGGGAAGCGGCGCCCTGGGCGACCTGGGTGCCCACATCATCGACCTGGCGCACTATCTCGTCGGCGAGGTGAGCTCCGTCGGGGCAATGGCGCGGACGTTCATCGAGGAGCGACCGCTGCCCGAGGGCGGCGGCACGGGCCCGGTCGACGTCGACGACGCCTTCGTTGCTACCGTCGAGTTCGCCAACGGCGCTCTGGGTACGCTCGAGGCGACACGCTTCGCGGCCGGCCGCAAGAACCATCAGGTCATCGAGATCAACGCCGAAAAGGGTTCGATTCGCTTCAACCTGGAGCGATTCAACGAGCTCGAGGTTTTCTGGGTCGACGACGCTCCCAAGCAAACCCAGGGGTTCCACCAGGTGCTGATCACGGAGGCGCATCATCCGTTTTGGGAGAACTGGTGGCCGCACGGACATGTCATCGGCTGGGAGCACACCTTCGTGCATGAGATCACCCACCTGCTCGACTGCATCGTCAACGGCAACGATGTGGCGCCGCACGGCGCGACCTTCGAAGACGGCTACAAGGCGGCCGTGGTGTGCGACGCGATCATCGAGTCGTCGGAGCGGCGCAAACAGTCGGACGTTCGTTACTGACGAACGCGCCCGGCTCAGGCGCGCGCGCGCATCATCAGACCGAGCGCGGTCCCTGGGGCGGTCCGTAGCTCATCGGGTAGACTGGATTCCGGACTCGAATCCTGTTGGGGACGAAAGCGGTCCCGGGAGAACCTCATGAACGCTTGTCTGCCCTCGCCCCTGGCGGCGACGCGATTGCTCTGCGCGTTGCTCGTCGTTTCGTCCATGACCATTACCCTCACGGCCGGCGCCGCCGAGCCTCCACCGCGCCCTGCGCAACAGGAGGGGCCGGAGGCGGTTTCTGCTGCACAGGCGCTGAACGAACGCGGCATCGAGCTGGCCGCCGAAGGCAAGCTGGAGGAAGCTCGCGAGGCCTTCGAGGGGGCGATCGGCTTCGATCCCGATCTCGCGGAAGCATATTTGAACCTCGGGATCGTGCTCATCAACATGAATCGGCCCGCGGACGCGATGGACGCCTACAGAGAGGCGATTCGCATCAATCCCGACTACGCCGAGGCCCATTTCAACCTGGGTCAGGCCCTTTACACTGAGGGGCGGGCCGAGGAATGCATCGGCGAGCTGCGTGAGGCGGTTCGGGTGGACCCGGATTACGCCGAGGCTCATTTCAGCCTCGGTCAGGTGTTGTTCATCCAAGGTCGGGCGGAGGAATCGATTGCGTCACTCGAAGAGGCCGTGCGCGCCAACCCCGAGTACGCCGACGCGCACCTTGCCCTCGGCAACGTGTGGGGAGGTCTGGAACGGCTCGACGAGGCCGTGGACGCCTACCGCAAAGCGGTCGAGCTGGCGCCCGGAAACGCGGAAGCACACTTCCGCCTTGCCGTGACGCTGTACGGCGCCGAGGAGTACGCGGAGGCATGGGGCCATGTCCACAAGGCCCAGGACCTCGAAATGGAGGTGAACCCGGGGTTCCTCGAGGCCCTGCGACAGGAAATGCCGGAGCCGAAGCGCAAGAAGGACGGCGGCGCCTAGAGTCGATGCCGGGGCCTGGTTAACCGTCGGCCGGCCGTGGTAGCTTGCTGGTCAAGGCCGCGGGCGCTTCGCTCCGCGCGCGCGAGTTGTTGCATCGTCCCCATCCAACTTGGGGTTCCCGGTGCCAACTTGCTAGGGGATCGCCGTTCACGGTTGGCGAGTCATACATCGGGTCCCCATTACAGGGGTCACCGACGGTGGCTCGTCTGATGCGTGTGAGCAGGCGGTGAGCCGCCATCGCCCCCGGAAGGGAGGAACCCATGGGTTCTGTCCTCCTCCGCCGGTCGCTCTGCGTCGCCATGGGACTGCTCCTGGTGAACGGCGTCGCAGCCGCCCAGACGGGCAACGGCACACTCAGCGGAACTATCACTGACCCCGACGGGGTCGCTTTGCCCGGCGCGACAGTGAGCGCCGAGAGCGAGGCGCTCCTCGGTGAACGGGTCGCCCATACGGACGCAGTCGGAGGCTTCCGGCTCGTCAACCTGCCGCCTGGTGCGTACACGATTGTCGCCGAGTTGGCCGGATTCCAGACGGTCCGTCGCGAGAACATCTCGATGCGCGCCGGCGCCGATTTCCGGGTCGACGTGACGATGGAGCTCGCCGGCGTTCAATCGACGATCACGGTTACCGCCGAGACCCCCATGATCGACCTGACCAAGTCCGGCCAGGTGCTGACGATCGACGGCGATTTTCAGCGCGCCATTCCGGTTCAGTCGCGCAAGAACTGGAGCGACTTCCTGGAGCTCACCCCCGGAGTGCACGCTCGTCCTTTCGACGACGGCAGCGGTCGCATGGTGTATTTCGGCCATGGCACCGAGCACTTCGCGCACGTCATCCAGCTCGAAGGGCAGCGCGCCGACAACTACCGTGACGCCCAGCCGACGTACGTGCAGATGAGCACGGACATGATCGCCGACATCGAGGTCCGCAGCAGCGGGCAGGAGGCGGCATCGCCCATCGGCACCGGTTTGGTGATGAACATCGTAACCAAGAGCGGTGGCAACGAGTTCCATGGTTCGGCCTCGTGGCAGATCCAGCCGCTCGACTGGAACGGCAACAACGACCCCGGCGGGATCAACCCGTCGACACCCACCATCCAGAAGGTCAATCAGCTCGACTTCGGTCTCGGTGGCCCCATCGTTCGTAGCCGCGCGTGGTTCTTCGCCAACGTCCGTGTCGCCAACAACGAGGCCGGCATCAGCCGTACCGGCGAAGAGGTGGCGCGGCTGCAAGCCTGGAGCGCGGCCTGGGAGCCGTTCAACAACGTTTACTCAGGGGTCTTCCCGTACGCCAAGGTCACTGCCCAGCTAACTCAGGACCACCAGTTCTCCGGCTACTACCAATTCGACCGGACGAACTACACCAACGAGCGTGAGTACCACACCGGACTGCAGCCTGAGCTCAAGACCGGCGGCAACCTGTTCGGCGGCAAGGTGACGTCGCTGTGGGACGAGAACTTGACGTCGGAGTTCCTGGTTTCCTACAACGACAAGACATCCTCGTACACCAACCCCGAGGACATCCTCGGTATCGACGGGCCCCAGGGAGAGCTCCACGCCGACAGCTTCGTGCAAGGAGGTCGTCGCGTCGGCACGGGACGTTTGCTCGCCAACGACGTGGACGCCATCAACACCATCGGGCCCTCGAGCATCCTGATGTTCCGTGGGGACGTGACCTGGTACAAGCCGGATTTGGGCGGCTCGCACGAGTTCCAGACCGGCTTCTTTCTCGGGTTCTACCACCGCGAGTCCAACACTCACTACGGGAACGACGGTTTCACCACGGAGTTCCAGCAGCTCTTCGATCCGAACGACCTGAGCTCGGAGCCGATCCCGTACTACCGCATCGTCTATTCACCCACGTTCCTCTCGACCAACAATCAGGACGATCGTGACCTGGGCATCTATTTCCAGGACACCTGGCAACCCACCAACCGATTGACCCTGTCGCTCGGCCTCCGCGCCGACTTCATCCGCCGGTACGACAATCTGTTCGATCTCGAGAGGATGAACGACCTCGCCCTCGGGCCGCGCATCGGCGCTACCTACATGCTCACGGACGACGGCAGGAACGTGCTGCGCGGTAGCTATACCCGTGTGCACGAGCAAGTCGGTGGGCGAGACTACGCCAGTAGCACGTCAGGTGGTGGCAGAGTCGACCGCTGGCAGTACTACGATCTCGATCTCGATGGCGACTTCGAGACCGAGTTCTTCCGCGCGGCGATCGAGCCGTCGATCGCGCAATACGAGTTCGATCCCGACCTTCACCAGCCGTGGGTCGACGAATTCGTTGTCGGCTATGGACGGCAGTTCACCGGGGAGATCACCTTCGACGTTGCCTTCATGCGACGCGAGCAGAAGCATCGCTACGGCCAGGTCGACGTCAACGGCTACTACCCCGAGAACCCGGGCGAGCCGTTCATCGGCTTCGGCAGGATCGACAACGACCGCGGAATTCTCCAGCAGCTCACCAACAACACCTGGGACAAGCTGGTCTACAACGCTATCGAGGTCACGGTGGCCCGGAGGATGAGGAACAACTGGCAGTTCCTCGCCAGCTTCAACCGGCAGTGGCACAAGCAGGACGGCACGTGGAACCCGACCGATCCGGCCCGCTTCATCCAGCCGGGTGCCTACCCCAACAGCAGGTGCCTGTGGCGTCCTCGCGGTAACGACGACGACAACAGCCTGGGGACGGGCGGGACTTCCACGTACTGCCCGACGTGGCGGGACTATTCGCTGCGCTTCGGCGGCACCTATTCCGGTCCTTACGGGATCATCGTCACCGGTAACTTCACGTTGCAGGCCGGTCCGTGGTCGGGTCCGATCCTGGAACGGCTGCCAGCCGGCGATCCTGCCTTCGGGCCTCCGACGGTGACCAACCCGATCACCGGCAACGTCGAGACGAACCCGCTGTCGACCAGGGTGCGTTTCAAGTTCGACACGCGCAACGAAGGCCAGGAGAAGCTGCCCAATCCCATGTATCTGAATTTCAGGGTGGGCAAGGAGTTCACCATCACAGGTGACCACCGGGTCGAAGTCGCTGTTGACATGTTCAACCTGCTGAACTGGAGCAACTTCCAGCAGTACACCTACAACGGCGCCAACGAGACATGGAATCCGAACTACCTGGCCGGCCGCAGCATGCAGGCAGCCCGTGTTTTCCAGGTGGTGCTCAACTACAGGTTCTAGACTCAGGGCGTCGCTGCTAGCGACACCGGCCGGCGCGTCGTGCCTTTCGAGACACGGCGCGCCGGTTTTTTTTCCGCGCTGCGAGGTTGGGCGAGCCCGGTCGTTGCCTCGGTCAGCCGCCCTCTGCACGTCGGCGTGACTCCGACAGCGCTTACCGGCCTTCTTCGGCCCGGGTCGGGCCGATCTCCCGCAGGGTCTCGAGGCTCGGCGCGACCATCGTTCGCCCGACGGTGCGCTGATAGACCTCGTAGAACTCGGGGAGCTTCTCGCGCAGGTCGGCCTCGTTCACGATCGTCCACTCCTCTTCGCCCTGCGGCCCGTATGCCTCTTGGAGGTTCCACGCCGTGGAGATGATCCAGTAGGCGAACTCCTGCATGATGACGCGGAAGCGATCCTCGCCCATCTCGTCGCCGTACTGCTCGACGTTGTAATAGCCCTCGTCGATGGACTTCTGCATCGCTTGCGCCAGCGCCGAGCTCTCGTTGATACCCCACTCCTCGGGGAAGGCGTAGTGCAGACCGACGTCGCTGACGTAGTGCAGGATATGCTCGACGACCTCCATGACCTGACCGTTGGGAACGTCCTGCATGATGATGTCGCAGATGGTGTTGTTGCCCGCGGTGGCTTCGAATGCGACGTCCTCCGCGAAGCTGAAGTCGTCGCCCACGGGCACGGGAATCATCGCGTTGTATCGGTAGTGATTGGCGAGGATCTCCCGCTGCTTATCGAGGTCAAGACTCTCGTCTTGCGGGAAGATCTCGGCGATGGTGCGCGCCACGAGCCGCATGAAGTCGTCGGAGGCGTCGTCGCGGGCCACGAGCTTGAGGCCGTAGGCGGTCAATCCCTTGGTGAACGGCGGGTAGGCGTCGGTGGGAGTGACGTCGGTAACCTGGTAGACATCCGCGGGCACCTCGCCGATCGGGTCGAGCAGGATGCAACCGCCCAGCATGGGCTGTCCTGCCTCGGCGGCTTCGGTCTGGTCCGCCGTAGCGTCGGGCGCGGCAGAGGTCTCCGGCGGTGTGGATTCGGTTTCGGTCGATGTGCAGCCCGACAGGATGAGGGCCGCCATGACGGCGGCTGAGAGAGTCTTCATCGGAATTCTCCGGTGTGTTGTGACGTCGCCAACGCACCCATCGGCGGTTGCCGAGATGCCGTCTCGTGAACGATACGATCGTTCATTTCGGCACGTCGGGTACGGTTGTCTTCATCCAGTACGCGGTGTTGTGAAAGTTCGCGGCCACGCTGCCCGCGGGGACCAGCGCGTCGCAGGCGAGGCGTGTGTCGTCGTCGAGCGTCATGTCCAGAACCGGCAGCAGGTGCTCGAGATGGGCCAGGGTACGCGCGCCGAGCAATGGCGCCGTGATGCCGGGCTGGTCCTTGCACCACAGCACGGCCAGCTGGGCGGCGCTCATGCCGGCTTGCTCGGCAAGCTTGGAGAACTCTCGAGCGATCAGCACGCCGCGGTTCGTCACCCGATCGGCGTAGAACCCGCCACGCTTGGCGGCGCGCGAATCCGACGGGTAATCCTGGGCGTCATCGTATCGTCCCGCCAGCACGCCCATCCCCAGCGCCCCCCAGCAGATGATGCCGAGCCCGTGGCGCCTCGCCATGGGGATGAGCTCGTTCTCGATGCGCCGGTCGAGGAGGTTGTAGGGTGGTTGCTCGGAGGCGTAACGCACCAGCCCCTTCATCTCCGAGACCATGAGCGCCTCCATGATCAGCCACGCGGGCTGCGTGGAACAGCCGACGTAGCGCACCTTGCCCTGGCGCACCAGGTCGTCGAGGGCACCGAGGGTCTCGTCGAGGGGAATGTCGAAGGTCGGACGGTGTAGCTGGTACAGGTCGATGTAATCGGTCTGCAGCCGGCGCAGTGATTCCTCGCACGCCCTGATGACGTTGCTGCGTGAGTGCCCCGACTCGTTGGGTCCGACGCCCGGCACCTCTTCGTCCAGCGAGATGCCGCGTCGTCGTCGGCCGTGATCGACCTTGGTGGCGATGAGCACCTTGTGCCGACAGCCGCGGTCCTTGATGGTCTGCCCGATGATGGTCTCGCTCATGCCTTCGGCGTAGACGTCACCCGTATCGATCAGGTTGATACCGGCATCGAGGGCCGCCTGGATGATCGCGGCGGCCTCGTCGGCGGGCGTCGCGTCGCCGAAGTTGTCGGAGCCGAGGCACAGAGGCGAGACCTTCACTCCGGTGCGGCCCAGATCCCTGTATTCCACGCTTTCTTCCCTGGCAGACGAGCGGATCGTCACGATCAACCCCGCGAACTGTATATCGTATACGGGCTTTCCGCCGCGGAGCATCGCGGAGCGGTAGCATTGCGGATGAACCGGAAGCCTTTGCCCATGCGCCCCGCGTCGCTTGTCGTCGCCTTGCTTGCCAACCCGACCCGCCGAGTTCCGCACCGGCGACGGGTGCGAGTCCGAACGGACGGCTCGGAGATCGACGGGGCCGGTTCCTGATGGGGCGCCGCCTTCTCGACCGTGCTCTGGCGATCGCCCGTGCCGGGGCCTACGGAGCGGTGGTGGTCGTTTTCGCGGCGCTCGTCGTCGTCGTGTTCGCCCAGGTCGTCTCGCGGTTTCTTTTCAACGCGCCGTTTTCCTGGTCGGAGGAGCTGGCGCGTTATCTGCAGGTTTGGCTCATCATGCTCGGATCGGCCGCCTGTCTGCGCAAGGGACTTCACCTGACCGTCGATTACGCGGTTCACGCGCTGCCGGGCCCCGCCAAGCGGACCCTTCGGCTGGCGTCGCTGGCGGCGATCATGTTCTTCCTCGGTGTCGTTTTCGTCTCGGGCATATCGCTGATTGCCACGACGGTGAGCCAGCGAACGCCGGCGCTGCAGATCCCGATCTGGATCGTTTACGTGGCGATCCCGGCAGGTAGCCTGCTCATGTTTCTGGAGTCGATCGAGCTGGTGTTGTCCGAGCTCGGCTCCCGGAAGCAACCGGCCGAGGGTGCACGATGATCGCCGTGCTGTTGATCGCCATCGGCGTGTTCTTTCTCATCGGCATGCCCATCGCCTTCGCGCTGGGCGCCGGGGCATCGATCGCCATCCTGTGGGACGGGACCTTGCCGATCTCGATCGTTGCGCAACGCATGTTCTTCGGCCTCGATTCGTGGTTGCTGATGGCGATTCCCTTGTTCATGCTCGCCGGCCAGCTCATGGCCGTGGGGGGGATGTCGTCGCGCCTGGTCGCGTTCAGCACGGAGCTGTTCGGCTTCATCCGCGGCAGCCTGGGCTTCGTCTGCGTCGCCGCGTCGATGACCTTCGCGGGGGTATCGGGTTCCTCGACGGCTGATACCGCCGCCGTCGGGTCGATCCTGCTGCCGCTCATGAAGGAGCGCGGCTACGACATGCGCTTTGCCACGGCGCTGCAGGCCGCAGCCGGGTCGATCGGCCCGGTGATTCCGCCCAGCCTGCTGATGATCCTGATCGGCTTCACCACCGACACATCGGTTTCGGCGCTCTTTCTCGGCGGAATCGTTCCGGGGCTTCTGATCGGCCTCGGATTGATGGTGGTCGTCTACGTCCACGCCGCTCGCGGTGGCGACGCCTATCTGGGCACCCGCTCCCATGTGGACTTCCGTCGCGTCCTGCGCACTGGGGTCGCCGCCGCGCCGGCTCTCGGCATGCCGGTGATCATCCTCGTCGGCATCGTCGGCGGTATCTTCACCACCACCGAGGCCGCGGTGGTGGCGGTGGTGTACGGTCTTGTCGTGGGCATGTTCGTGTACCGGGAGATCTCCGTGGCCGACCTTCCGCGGATCATCGCCCGCTCGGCCGAGCTGGCCACGGTCATCATGTTCATCCAGACCACCGCGTTTCTCTTTGCCTGGCTGATCACTGTTCACCAGCTACCGGCGTTGCTGGCGCAGGCTCTCGCGTCCCGCGTGAGCGGGCCGGGTTCGTTCTTTCTCCTGTACATACCGCTGCTGTTGCTCGTCGGCGCCGTGATGGAGAGCTTTTCCGCCACCGTGGTGCTTCTGCCGATCGTCTTTCCCATCGCGCAAGGGCTGGGGGTCGACCCGGTGCACTTCGGCGTCGTTACCACGGTTGGATGGGCGATCGGCTACGTGACCCCGCCGTTCGGCGCCACGCTGTTCGTTTCCTGCAGCCTGACCGGTAAGAGCATCCGCGAGACCACGCCGTACATCGTGCCGATCGTCATTTCGATGCTGGTCGTGTTGCTGCTGATAACGTTGTTTCCGTCGGTGGTCTTGTGGATCCCGGGGATGTTTGCGTGACGATGGACCCGCCCGCGAGGTGAATTCGGAGATGTTCGTCTGATGGTCGATATCGGTGACGTCCGCGCGGCGCATCAGAGGATCTCGCCGTTCGTCCACCGGACTCCCGTGCTCACCAGCGAGACGCTCGACGAGAGGTTCGGCTCCCGGCTGTTCTTCAAGTGCGAGAGCTTCCAGAAGAGCGGGGCGTTCAAGGTGCGCGGGGCGTTCAACGCGCTGTTGTCGTTGCCTCGCGAGGACGCGCAGCGCGGCATCGTTACGAGCTCCTCCGGCAATCAGGCGGCCGCCGCGTCGCTTGCTGCGCGAGCGTGCGGTGTCGATGCCTACATCGCCATGCCGAAGATCGCCGTCGCGTCGAAGGTGGCCGCCGTGAACCGCTATGGCGGCAACATCGTCTGGGTCGAATCGAAGGCGCGCATCCCCACGTCGGGGGAGTACGACGCCACCGCGGCGGCCATCGAGGAGGAGACCGGCGCCAACCCGGTGCACCCCTACGACGATCCGCGGACGATCGCCGGACAGGCGACATGTGCGTTGGAGTTGATCGAAGACGCGCCCGACCTCGATTACCTGCTCGCCCCCGTGGGCGGCGGAGGACTGCTCAGCGGGACGTGCGTGAGCGCGGCGGCCATGTCGCCCCACTCCACGGTGATCGGCTGTGAGCCGGCGGGGGCCGACGACGCTTTTCAGTCGGTGCAACAGGGTCAGATCGTGCCCCAGACCGACCCCCAAACCATCGCCGACGGTCTGCGTACCTCGCTCGGGGAGCACACGTTCCCGATCATCGCTGCCCACGTGGGCGAGATCGTCACCGTATCCGAGGACACGATTCTCCGGGCCATGCGCATGGTCTGGGAGACGATGAAGATCGTCATCGAGCCGAGCGCCGCGGTTCCCGTTGCCGCCCTGCTGGAGGGGAAGATCACCCCGGGAGGGCGCGTGGGGGTCATCTTGTCCGGCGGCAACGTCGACCTCGAGTCGCTACCCGACTGGCCCGCCGGCTGACACGCGGGCTTTCAATCGAGCTAAGGAGATGTCATCAAGCAATGTGGGACCCATACGATCCGATCTCCTACTTCGCCCACATCGCCATCGGCTTTCTCGCTTATGGGGCCGGCGTGGTGGCGCTGTCGACCGTCAAAGGCTCGTCGCGCCACATTCTCGCAGGGCGTGTGTACGTAGCCGCCATGATAATTCCGGTGGCAACGACCATCGTTTTCATGTTCACGCGATTCCTTCCGTTGATCCTCGTGATGACGGTTGCGGTGATCTATCTCATCGCCAGCGGGGTCTTGGCGTTCCGGAGTACCGAGCCGTACGCCCGGCCGCTGCACGCCGTGCTGCTGGTCCTGCCGCTCGCGCTGTCACTGTTCGCCGGGCTGGCTCTCGCGAGAAGCCTCAGAGGGGGCGCCGTCGCGTTGCTTCCCGGGCAGTTTCTGATCTTCGCGATCTTCGCGGGCCTGGCCGTCGGGGACGCCCGTGTCCTGAGGAGGTGGCCCGCGGACAGCAACGCCTGGACCCGGCGACACCTTTGGCGCATGGTCTTCTCGTTCGCCTTCGCGACGATGGCGATCCTGCGTATCGGTATCGACGCCGGCATCCCGTTCGAGATGTCCGTGTGGCTGCCGCTCGTGCTCGCTCTACTGGCAGGCGCCTACTTCGACCGCAGGCTCGAGAGCGTCGACTGATCCACGAACGAGACGCTAGTGGACTGTAACGGAAGAACCGTTAGTGTCGTGGTGGCGAAATGGGGGTGGATGCAAGGCGCTCCGACGCGGCGATGCCTTGGGCATCGTCAAGGAGGAGCAACGCCGCAGACGCC
>CAYSHI010000160.1:0-4945 GCA_964430745.1 uncultured Acidobacteriota bacterium
CCAGCTTTCCGGTATCCTCCAGATACCCGTCAACGAGAAGAAGGGGCTGACGTTCGCTCGTGGGCTGCGGTCGATCCTGCGACACGACCCCGACAAGATCATGGTGGGTGAGATTCGCGACCCGGAGACCGCGCATATCGCCGTGCAATCGGCGCTTACCGGCCATCTGGTGTTCACCACCGTGCACGCCAACAACGTCGTCGATGTCATCGGTCGCCTGCTGAACATGGGCGTCGAGCCCTACAACTTCGTGTCGGCGCTCAATTGCGTTCTGGCGCAGCGGCTCGTGCGGCTCATCTGCCCGCGCTGCAAGGAGCCCGTGGAGACCACACCCGAGCTGCTGGCCGAGTCCGGACTCTCCGAGGCCGACCTGGCGGGAGCGACCCTGTATGAGGGCGTCGGCTGTGCGGAGTGCTTCGGCACAGGGTTCCAGGGGCGCACGTGTATTGCCGAGCTGCTCGAAGTGGACGACGAGATCCGCGAGATGGTGCTGCAGAAGCGTTCGGCGGCGGACATCAAGAAGCTCGCCCTCACGCGCGGCATGGTCTTGCTTCGCGATGCGGCCCTGGCGCGTGTGCGCTCGGGCGAAACAACGCTTGGAGAGATCAACAAGGTGACGTTCGTCAAATGAGTTTCCTGGGAGCGTGGGCCGGGTCCGAGTGCGCGGTTCAGGTGACGTCCAGGCTGGCGACGGCGATGATGCCCGGCCGGTCGGGGGCGCCGGCGTGGCACGAGCAGGTCGAGCTGCCCGCCGACGCCGTGCGGCCCGGGCTTCAGGGGACGAACGTCGACGCGGCAGCCCTGAGCGCATCGCTCGGCCAACTCGGCGCCGCGGCTCCGCACAGGATCGGTGCGGTCACCTTGGTGCTGCCCGACGCGTGCACCAAGCTGCGCGTCGTCCCCATCGAGACCGAAGAGGCGCCCGGGAGCAGGGCCGGGGCCGAGATCGTGCGCTGGGCAATTCGCGACGCGTTGCCGTTTGCCGAAGACGAGGCACTGATCGATACGCAGATGTTCGACACGGGGAGCCCCACCCGTTTGCTCGTTGCCGCCGCCCACCGCGATGTGCTGCGGGAGTACGAGGACGCCCTGGCGGTCATCGGGCCGGTCGTGCGCACGCTGCCCGCGACGATCGCAGCCGCCTGGAGCATCGACGACGATCCGGACCAGCACCTGTTGGTACACGCGGACCACGACGCACTCGGGTGCATGGTCTCCGGCGCGGGGGTCCCTCTGTTCGTGCGCACGCGGCCGTTGCCGCGCAGCGAAGAGACCCTGGTCGATGCCGTCATGGAGACGCTCGATTACGCCGGCGAGAGATTGGGAACGGAGCCCGGATTGGCGACCGTCGCGGGGCTTGCCGCCGACGCGGCCGGCCTCGACGATGCATTGATCGCGCGCGGTTGGGCGTTGAGCCGTACTTCGCCCGATGGCGTCGAGCTCGGTGGGCGGTTCGCTGCTCTGAGCGGAGCTCTCCGGGCCGCGGAGGCCGGGATATGAAGATCAAGACGAACCTGGCGCTCTACCCGGCGACGTCACGGCGCCGCTCCGTGTGGCTCCTGGCCCTGTCCGTGCTCTTCGGGGTTGCTTTGACGGCGACCCATCTTGCCTGGGCATTCGCCCACTCAACGCCGGCCGCAAGGATCCGCGGAGACACCGAGTTGCTCTCCCGGGAGGCGTCGGTCCTGCGCGCGCGCCTGGCCGATCTGCACGAGAAACTCGATCCGGTGGTCGTGCGCGAGCTTTCCGACCGTGTCGATCTGGCCAACGACTTCATCATCCGCGGTGCCATCGATCCCGTCGCCTTTCTCGAGTTGGTCGAGTCATCGGCGTCCCGAAGCCTCGTCGTCGAGCGGCTTTCTCTCGTCAGTTCCGGCGAGGGGGTGGGCGCGGAGTTGGCTTTGCGCGTCGAGAGCCAGAGCGAAGCACTGGCTCTGGTGGACGAGTTACGACGCAGCGAATCGATCCGTGACATCACGCCCGTGAGCGAGCAGTTTGCCGCAAGCGGGGATCAAATCGTGCTTTCGCTGCGGTATTTGCCGCAGCAGTTCGGATCCCGGTGAGCGAGCCATGCGCCTGACCCAGAGAAAGGGAATGATCCTGCCCGCGGCCATCGCGCTGGTGGCTTTGCTGGCGAATGCCGCGGTCTTCGCGGTAAGCACCTACCCGGCCTGGCGTGACCAGTCCGCGGCACAGGCCGCCTTCGACCGCAGCGAGAGCGAGCTGCACGCAGTACGCCAGCAGATTCGCTCGCTCGAAACAGTCGGGCGCGGCGCGCTGGCCGCCGGCGAGGATTTGGATGTCTTCCTCGGCGAGCGGTTGCTCGATGCCGCGAGGTGGTCGGAGGTGTTGCTGCACGTTCGCGCGTCGGCGAACGATGCCGGTGTCCGCCTCGAGCGCGTGGGTCACTCGGACGAGCCGATCGAAGCGTTGAACGCCGTTCGCTGGCAGATGTCCGTGTTCGGCGCCGGGTCGTACGCTGCCGTGCGCGACTGGATGTCGACGCTCCGCGACGGACCCGGCTTGATCTACATCGATCGGGCGGAGATCGGCGGGTCCGGAGGCGACTTGCTCTCGGTCGAGATCACGGTGGTCGCGCTTCTGCGCGCGGAATCCCCGGTGAGGCCATGAAAGACCGACGCCAGAAGATCACCCTGGGCGCGCTGCTCGTTGTCTGGGTCGCAGTCGCCATGTGGGCATGGTCGGCGTTTCAGCCGCGCCCGCAGATGGCGGCCGTCGTGGCGCCCGCGGATGAGGAAATCACTTTTTTCCTCCAGGAAGGCGGGGTGGTCGACCTGCACCTCGATTGGCTGGACAGCGAAGCTCGGGTCGGGCCGCCGGTGCGAGACCTTTTTTCGACCGCGCCGATCGTGGCCGCGGTCGCGGGCCAAGAGGGACCGGGAACGGAGGGACCGTCGGATCCCGGCGCGGTAGAAGCGGCGGCGGTTCAGCCCGCGGTCGCCGCCGCGCTCCGATACATGGGGTACGTAGAGACCGCCGGCGGCACGCTTGCCCTTCTAAGCGACGGCTCGCAGATGTACCTTGCTCGGGAGGGGAACCGCGTGGGGCCCGGATATCTGTTGGCGATCGTCGACGAGGCGTTTGTCGAGATCGAATTCAAGGGCGCACGCCGACGCCTGCCGGTAAGCCGGCAGGAAGGTGGCAGCGATGGAAGACAATAATGAAAAGCTCTGACAGGGTGACCCGGAAGACCTCGGCCCGCCGCGGATCGATGACTCAGGGCTGGAAGCGTCGCGGAGTCCGACACACCGGCCCGGCCGCGATGCTGGCGTGCGCCCTCATAGTGGCCTTCGCCACCGTCGGGTGCGCCAGCAAGACGAGCGCCGTGGCGCAGGCCGATGGCGCGTACGAGCGCGGGTCTTGGGACGCGGCAATCGTCTACTACCAGCAAGCTCTCGAGGAGGACCCCCGCGATACGCACTCCGAGATCATGCTGCAGAACGCGCGGCTGAACTCTTCGGAGTTCCACCTGGCGGAAGCTCGCAAGATGTGGAACGACGGCAATCTGAACGGGGCCCGCATGGAGTACGAGGTCGTGCTGCAGATGGATCCGACCAATCAGCTCGCGCGCGACGAGCACCTGCGACTGATGCGCGAGACCGACGCCGGGCAGCCGTCGATCCCCCCCGATCAGTACTTCAGCACGTCGATGGAGAGCGTCGGGATGCCCCCGACGCCGGAGTTGCAACCCACCACCGACGAGGTCTTCAGCGTCAGCATCCGAGACACGTCGATCAAGGACATCTACCGCACGCTGGGCAGAATCGGCGGCATCAACGTGCTGTTCGACGGCCAGATTGTCGAACAGGAGACTTCGTTCGAGGTCGATGACGTACAGCTCGAGCAAGCCCTCAATCTGCTCTCGATCACCCACGGTCACTTCTACAAGGTGATCAACCCGACGACGTTGCTGGTCATTCCCTCCACACCGGACAAGCGTGCCGAGTACGAGGAGGTGGCCGTGCGCACCTTTTATCTGTCGAACGCTACGCCCGCCGCGGTTGGCGCGGGCCTCCGCGAGATGCTCGAAAACGCCAGCATCGTGGAGACCGAGGAGCTCAATGCGGTCACCGTGCGGGATACACCCGAGCGGCTCATGAACGCGGCGGAGATCGTACGGCGGCTGGACAAGTCGCGCGGCGAAGTGATGTTGGAGATTGAAATCCTCGAGGCCGACCGATCCGTCATGCGCGAGTTCGGCGTGTCCCTGAGCGAGTACGGAGTCACGCAGAGTCTGGCCCAGGGAGTCGCCGATGCCGAGACGGGCGCGTTGGGCGGTATTTCGCTCAACGACATCCGCACGATCAACGCCACCGACTGGTTCTTCACGATCCCTTCGATCCGTTATCAGTTCATGCGCCAGGAGGGCAATTTCAATATCATGGCGCAGCCTCGCCTGCGCATCTCCGAGGGCAACACCAGCAACCTGCTCATCGGTGAAGAGGTGCCGGTCGTGCAGACCACCTTCTCCACCACGGCGACGGCGGGTGGGAACGTCGTGCCGTTCAGCTCCACCACCTACCGCGACGTGGGCATCGTCATTACCGTTACGCCGCGGGTGCACCACAACCGCGAGGTCACCATCGAGCTCGAGCTGGAGATCTCGGCCGTGAGCCGCACCGAGCGGGTGACCCCGACCCTCGAGTTGCCCGTTTTCACCACCCGCAAGGTGAGCACGACGCTGCGCCTCCGGGAGGGGGAGACCAACGTTCTCGCCGGGTTGTTGCGAGAGGACGAGCGCACCGGGATGCAAGGGGTCATCGGGCTTTCCAGTATTCCGGTGCTCGGCCACCTCTTCGGTGCCACCGAAGACGAGGTGCTGCAGTTCGACGTCATCATGTCGATCACGCCGCACATCATCCAGGTGTCGAACATCGACCCCGAAGACCTCGAGATGATGTCCCTCGGGGGGCAGCGGCTGGGG
>CAYSHI010000161.1:0-13178 GCA_964430745.1 uncultured Acidobacteriota bacterium
ACGTTGCGCGCGGCGTTGAGCACCGGCAGCAGGTTGTAGAACTGGAAGACAAAGCCGATGTGCCGCGAGCGCCAGCTCGCCAGCCGACGGCTGCCGAGGGTGTCGATGCGCTCGCCGCCCACCTCGACGCTGCCCGTATCCGGTCGGTCCAGGCCGCCGACGAGGTTGAGCAGTGTCGATTTGCCCGAGCCCGAGGGGCCCATGAGGGCGAGGAACTCGCCGTCAGGGATGTCGAGGTCGAGGTCGTGGAGGACGTGGATGACCTCGGCGCCGCGCTTGAAGTTCTTGCTCACGCCGCGGGCCCTGACGATCGTTCCGTTGCTTTCGCTCATTGGCGTGCCTCGGTTACCGCATCACCGTCGGCCAGGTCTTCCGGCCCCTCTACGACGACGCGTTCGCCGGGCGAGAGCCCGGAGACGATGGTTGCTTCGTTGTCCGTCTGGTTGCCGATGGTCACCGCGCGGCGCTCGACGACGCCCGCGCCGACCACGAATACGACATCGCGGCCTGCATCGCGCCGCAGGGCGGCGGGCGGGACGACGACGCCGATGTTGCCGGCTCCCTGCGTCGGCTCGATGGTGCCGGCATCGCGGAACGCCACCTTGACGCCCATGTCCGGGAGAATGCGCGGGTCGAGCTCGTCGAACCCGATGCGCACGGCCACCGTGGCTCTTTGCCGATCGGCGGTGGGAATGATGGCGATCACCCGTGCCGGGATCTTCCAGTCGATGTACGCGTCGAGCGTCGCCTCGACGGGCTGGCCGGGCTGTACACGGTTGATGTAGGCCTCGTTGACGTCGACCTCTATCTCCAGCGAGCTCATGTCGACGACGGTGCCGATGCCGGTGCGCGTGAAGCTGCCACCCGCCGACATGGGGGAGATCATCTCGCCGGGTTGGGCGTTCTTGGCCACCACCACACCGGCGAAGGGGGCGCGAATCTCGCGGTCCAAAAGCTCCTGCTCCCAGAGCGCCCGTCGACCTTCGGCCACGTTGATCTGCTCACGCTGCTGCACGATGCGGGCCTCGAGGGAGTCGTGGTTGGCCTGCGCGCGGTCGAGCTCCGCCTTCGATACCACGCCGCGCCCGTGCAACGGGCCGATCCGCTCGAGCTCGAGCTGGGCCTCGCGCAGCCGAACCTCGGTTTCGGTGAGGAGGGTGCGGGACGCAGCCACTTCGCTGCCAGCGAGGCGGAGATTCACTTCGGTGTTGGAGGTGTCGAGGCGGGCCAGAAGTTGGCCTTCCTCGACCTCCATGCCTTCTTCGATGAGCACCTCGGTGACACGGCCGGTTACCTTGGAGGACACCGTTGCCATGCGACGCGCGGTGACGTAGCCGGAGGCGTTGAGCACTGTCGTGGGCTGGTCGAGGCGGACCTCGCGGGCCGCGGCCGTTCGCACCTCGAGCGCGGCCGGTCCGTTGAGGTACCACCAGGCTCCGGCGGCTCCCAGCATGGCGACAACCACGACAGCGATGACGATCCCGAGCATCG
This sequence comes from uncultured Acidobacteriota bacterium, assembly GCA_964430745.1. Classification (GTDB taxonomy): domain Bacteria; phylum Acidobacteriota; class UBA890; order UBA890; family UBA890; genus CBDCGW01. The sequence continues at coordinate 1,492 of CAYSHI010000161.1, forward strand.
ATCCGCGCTCGCGCTCATCGCCGCGGTCGATCTTCAAGCTCGCCAGGTCACGTTCATCGGGCATGGGCGCATCTTACTGGGAAATTACGTGAAACGCGCCGCCCGCCGCGTCAGCGGCCGGTATGCCGAACGAGTGGTCTGCAGTTGCCGTCAGCGGGTGGTGGAGCAGGCCTCAGGAACGGCCCCGGTGGGCGTCACGAGCGGGGTAGGCCGTCGATTACAGGTCGCCGGAGCGGGCGCTGCGGATCACAGGGAATCGAGCCGCAGGCGGATGCTCCAGTCGAGCTGCTTGAGATCGAGGGGCTTGGCGAGGTGTTCGGCGGCGCCCAGGCGGAGGCACTCGGCGGCATCATCGTCCGAGGCGTAGCCGGAGATGGTGCAGATGACGCCGACGCCGAGGTCGTTCTCGCGGATCTGCTTGAGCACCTGGTGCCCGTTGAGCTTGGGCATGTACAGATCCATCACGAGAATGTCCGGCGGGTCCGTAGCTATCTGCGCCAGGGCCTGTTCCCCGTCCTCTGCCGTCTGCACGTCGAAGCCGCGTCGCAGCAGAAAACGGGACAGCAGGTCGCGGATCGAGGCCTCGTCGTCGACCACCAGTGCGCGGGCCTTGCCGTCGCGACGGAGATGCCGGGCGCCTTCGGCAAGCCGCAGGAACTCGAGTGGCATGTCGAACTCTACGCCGACGACGAAACCGTCCTGACGGCGGTCGACACGGCGGATCCGGCCCCAGGCCAGGTCGGGCTTGAGACGCCCGCGCGAATTGAAGAAACGCACGATGCAGTCGGTGCTCTCGTCCACTTCCTGTGCGACCCAAGCGGATATGCCGCCGCGGCTCACGTTGGTGGCCAGGCCGGAGACGGCCTTTGAGAGCTGGTCGTCCAGCGGGGCTCCCTTGGGGACGAGCTGCACCTGTATCAGTACGGACATCGCCGTCCGGGGAAACCCCCGACGATCCCGTCCTTCGAACGGCTCGATCATGAATCCACCTTAACAGGCGGTTCTCCGAGCCAGAAGCTCGACTTCATCGAGCTGAAAACCGAGGGTCTGGCCGTCATCCAGGCGCACGACAACGAGCCTGCCGCGTTTCGGGCTGTCGAACTGCGACACGTAGGTACCGACAGGGCTGTCGGTATCGATGGTGTGGCGCTCGATCCCTTCGGCGAGAACCCGGAGACGATCGCCGGATCCCAGATAGTTGGCCTGTTCGATGTTCATGGCTGCTTCCTTGGCTACTTTCAGGGTATCGTGATCAGTGACGGGTAACCACGGTCAGCCAAGGGTGGGCGCTGCGCTGTGAGCGCAGTGCGTGTGCCCGCCGGAGCGCTCCTGCGAGTGGAACACACGCCATACACCCTGCCGTTGATCGTCGCCGCGGCGATTGCCCTGGGCCTGGGCGTCTTTGTGTGGAGACGTCGTGACGTGCCCGGACGCGCGACGTTTGCCCTGCTCATGCTGGCGGTCGCCGTCTGGTCGGTGGGGTACGCCCTGGAGATCAGCGCCGTCGACTTCGGCGCCAAGGTCTTTTGGGCCAAGGTGCAGTACCTCGGCATCGCCTCGATACCGCTGTTGTGGCTGTGTTTCGTGCTCTCCTTTGTGGGGGAGGCCGAATGGATCACGACCCGCCGCCTCACGTTCCTGGCGATCCCGCCGCTGGTGACCCTGATGCTCGCCTGGTTCAACGAGCGGCTGCACCTGATTTGGGCCGACATCACGGTCGATACGAGTCTCGGCTTCAACATGCTCGATTTCGACTACGGGCCCGGCCTCTGGCTGCACGCCGGCTACGCGTATTTGCTGCTCCTGGCCGGTGCGCTGTTGCTCGTCCGCGCCATCGTCAGGCTGCCGCGCCTCGGGGCCCGCCAGGTCGCGGTCGTTCTTTTCGCCGCGCTCGCGCCGTGGACGGGAAACGTCTTGTATCTCACGGGCAACAACCCGTTTCCGCTGCTCGACCTGACCCCGTTCAGCTTCGTTCTCACAGGGCTCGTCGTTACCTGGGGATTGCTGCGGTTTCGGTTCATGAGCGCGGTGCCGATCGCGCACCGAGCCATCATCGAGGGCATGCAGGCGGGGGTTGTCGCGCTCGACAAGGACAACCACGTCATCGAGCTGAATCCGGCCGCCGAGAACATGTTCGATCTGCGCTCCGAGAACGCGGTCGGCAGATCGGTGGATCGCGTCTTCGCCGGCTCGCCGGAGGTCATCGACTGGCTCACGGCGGAGCGCGAAACCACCATCCGCGGCACGCTGTACATCCACGGCGTCTGGCACGAGTTCGACGTCGATACGATGCTGCTGTACGATCGCCACCGCCACGTCGGCAGGCTGATCACCTTTCACGACATCAGCAAGCTGGCCGCGGCCGAGCGAGAAGCGGAGCAGGCTCGGGAGGTCGCCGAGGCGGCGAGCCGCGCCAAATCCCAGTTTCTCGCCAACGTCAGCCACGAGATTCGCACACCGCTCAACGCCATCATGGGCATGACCGATCTGGCGCTCGAGGGCGAGCTCGCGATCAAACAGCGCGAGTACCTGCAGGTGGCGCGCTCCTCGACGGACACGTTGCTGAGCATCATCAACGACATTCTCGACGTTTCCAAGATCGAGGAACGCAAGCTGGTCCTCGACCGTGTCGACTTCGACCTGCCTTCGATGATCAACGAGACGATCGAGATGCTCTCGGTGACGATCGCGGGTAAGCCCCTCACCTTGAAGGCGAGCGTCGACCCGGAGGTTCCGCGCGTTGTCGCCGGCGATCCCTTACGGCTGCGGCAGGTGCTGTTCAACCTGCTGTCCAACGCCATCAAGTTCACCAAGAGCGGGCAGGTCGACGTCGACCTGCGTGTCGATGACGAACCGGCCGCGGACGGCCGCGTGAGGCTGAGGTTCGCTGTTTCCGACACCGGCATCGGTATCGGCTCGCAGGACAGAGAGCGCATTTTCGAGTCGTTCGCACAGGCCGACGCGTCGATGACGCGGATCTACGGGGGCACCGGACTCGGTCTCTCGATCGCCTCGCACCTGGTCAGCCTGATGGACGGGCGTATCGAGCTCGACAGTGAGCTCGGCAAGGGGAGCACCTTCACGTTCCGCGTCCAGATCTTCGAATCCGACGTCGATCCCGAGTCCCTGAGCACCACGAACATACTCACCACGCCGGCGGCCGAGACGCAGGCAACGTACGTGCCGGCACCCGATGCGTTGACCGGAGAGCAACCGCTCGGAGCTCTTTCGCTCGCATCGGGGGTCCTTCCCGCGGAGTCAGGATCGTCCCCGGGGACGGAGGCCAGCGCCAATGTGCTGGTGGCGGACGACAACATCATCAACCAGCGCCTTTCCACCGCGCTTCTGCAATCGCGGGGGCATGCGGTAACTGTCGCCGGTGACGGCCGTGAGGCCGTCGAGGCGATGGCCGAGGGCGACTTCGACATCGTCCTGATGGACGTGCAAATGCCACGCATGGACGGCGTGGAAGCGACGCGAGCGATACGCGAAGCCGAAGTGTGGACAGGGCGACATGTCCCCATCGTTGCCATCACCGCGCACGCGATGGCCGGCGACCGTGAGCGCTTTCTCGAGGCGGGAATGGACGCGTACGTTCCAAAGCCCCTCGACGCCAAGGTGTTGTTCCACACGATGGCGCAGCTTCTGGCCTCAGCGTCTCCCGCCGAGGCCTCAGCGTCTCCCGCCGAGGCCTCAGAGGCTCGCCCCATCGGCCTGGCCGAATTGGCCGGGCAGACAGAGGCGCCGGGCGAGTCCGGCGACGGGGCGGGACCCGACGGGGAGTCGGTGATCGATCGCGAGTTGGCGTTGAAGAAGCTCGGCGGCGACGAGGAGCTCTTCGCCGAGATCATCGATCTGTACCTCGAGGATGCGCCGCAGGTGTTCAGCCGGCTGCGGCACGCCGTGAACGCGGGGGACGCGGAGGGCGTGTGGAAGGCGGCGCACCGCATCAAGGGCAGCGTCGGCAGCCTGTCGGCCACCCAGGCCTTCGCGGCGGCGCGGGATCTCGAGAGCGTCGGGCGTGAGGGCGACCTCGCCGCCGTTCCGGTGGCCTTCGCCACGCTCGAGCTCGAGATGGAACGCCTCGAGCAGGCGCTCAACGTGCTCCGAACCGAGTTCGCGACCTGATCCGCGGAGGGGCGGCGCCCCGGCGCCCGTGCGTCTGACCCCCGTCAGGAAAAGATCCGGAACCAGAGTCCGAAGAGGCGTTTCACACGCGGTGTGAGCTTGGTCCGTCGCCACTGGTCGGCGGCCTTCTTGATGATCTCCGCCTGGGTCGGGTAGGGGTGGATGGTGGCCGAGATCTTCTCCAGCCCGATGCCGGCCGTGATCGCCAGGCAAAGCTCGCCGATCATGTCGCCGGCGTGCGGCGCCACCAGGGTGGCGCCGACGATCCTGTCGCTGCCGCTCTTGACGTGCAGGCGCAGGAAGCCCTCGTCCTCGCCGTCCAGGACGGCGCGATCGACGTCCGAAAACGGCACCGTCAGGGTGTCCACCTCGACGCCGAGGTCGCGGGCGTCATCGGCGTACATGCCGACGTGGGCGATCTCCGGGCTGGTGTACGTGCACCACGGGATGACGAGCTCCGAGGTGCGCTTGCGGCCGAAAAACAGCGCGTTCTGGATGACGATGCGTGCCTGCGCGTCGGCCGTGTGGGTGAACTTGTACGCGGAGGCGACGTCGCCGCAAGCGAAGATTCTGGTGTTGGTGGTGCGCAGACGGTCGTCCACGAGCACGCCGCCGCGCTCGTACTGCACGCCCGCCTCTTCGAGTCCCAGGCCGTCGACGTTGGGGGCGCGACCCACGGCGACCAGCAGCTCGTCGACGATCGATTCGCTCGTCGCGCCGTCCCGCTCGTAACGCACGGCGATTCCGTCGGCGCGTTTCTCCACGCCGATCACCTTTACCTTCAGTTGCAGTTCCACGCCGTCGGCGATCATCTGCTCCTGCACCACCGCGGCGGCGTCGGGATCTTCGCGCGGAAGAACGTGCCCCGTCATCTCGAACAGTGTGGTGCGGCTTCCGAGGCGTGCGAAGGCTTGCGACATCTCACAGCCGATGGGGCCGGCGCCGATGACGCCGAAGCGGGCGGGGAGATCGGTCAGCGAGAAGACCGTCTCGTTGGTGAGGTAGTCGATGGTGTCGAGGCCGGGTATCGGAGGGGCGGCGGCGCGGCCGCCGGTGGCGATAACGGCACGCCGGAAGCGCAGGCGCCGGCCGTCGACCTCGACCTCCTCGCCGCTGATGAAGCGCCCCTCGCCGAGGAACACATCGATGCCCAGATCGCGGAAGCGTGCGGCGCTATCGTGCGGCGCGATGCCGGCGCGCAGGCGGCGCATACGCTCCATGGCGAAGCCGAAGTCGCCGTCTCCCTCGGAGGCGGGGCCCCCGAACGCGCCCGCGTTGCGCGCCGCGTGCCAGGCACGGGCGGCGGAGATCACGCCTTTCGAGGGCACGCAGCCGACGTTGAGGCAGTCGCCCCCCATCAGGTGCCGCTCGACGAGCCCCACCCGGGCGCCGAGGCCGGCCGCACCGGCGGCGGAGACCAGCCCCGCGGTGCCGCCGCCGATCACCACGAGGTGGTAGCGCGATGCCGGCTCCGGGTTCACCCAGTCGCTGGGGTGAACGTTGTCCATGAGCTTGTTGTTGTGCTCGTCGTCCGGGGCCATGCGCACGGCGGAAACCTCACTCACGGGCTGTCGAGTCGGCAGTGCCGGACTCGTCGGTGATGCCCCGCAGGGCGCGGGTGGCGATGCGCGTGACGATGGTGGTCACGACGACAGTGGCCACGAGGCCGACCGCGAGGACGGCGTAGTAGCCGGTGCCCCGCTGCTCCGTCTGCGCACCGCTGGCGACCTCGGCGACGGCGCCCGCCAGGCGCCCGTAGTACACATAGAGCAACGTTCCCGGGAGCATGCCGAGGTGGGCGATGACGTAGTCGCGCAACGAGACACGCGTCAGCCCGAGGGCGTAGTTGAGTAGGTTGAACGGAAAGATCGGCGAAAGACGCAGCAGGACAACGATCTTCAACCCCTGCTCGCCGACCGCGCGATCGATGGCCGCGAAGCGCTCGTGCCCCTGGAGCTTCTGCTCGACCCAGCCGCGCGCCACGTAGCGCGAAACCAGAAAGGCCAGCGTGGCGCCGATCGATGCCGCGACGAACACAGTGGCCACGCCCTTGCCGAGGCCGAAGACGGCCCCGGCAGCCAGGGTCAGCAGCGAGCCGGGCACCATCGCCACCGTAGCGGCGGCGTAGCCGGCGGCGAAGACGACGGGGCCCCAGATTCCCAGCCCTTCCACCCACGCGATGAACTCCGGCAGGTAGCGCGCGAGGTCGTCGCCGAGAAAGAAAAGAGCGACGAGCACGGCGGCGGCGGCGAGGACGCGCACCAACCCGCTGCGGTCACGTCGTCGTGTCGGGTCTGTGGGCGCGGCGTCGTTCAGGGCGGTGGAGGTGGTCATGGAGCGGGTCCGGGTCGGAGAGTGATTCTCGTCTGTCGCGCCGGTGATTGCCAACGCATCCGACACTTTGCTTCCCGGGCCGCGCTGGTTTCCTCAAGCGCCGCCTTCGCGGAGCGATTTGTAGGCCTTCAGGTGTCGCAATGCCGCGTCCTTGCGGCCGCGGCGCTCGTGTAGGCCCGCGAGGTTGTAATGCGCGTCGGCGTAAGAGGGGTCGACGGCGAGCACCTCTTCGTAGGCCGCCATGGCCTCATCCGGGCGCTCCTGGTCCTCGAGCACGACACCGAGGTTGAAGCGCGCGGTGGCCTCGTCGTCGGCGTCCGTGAGGGCGGCGCGGTAGTGCTTCTCGGCCGCTTCGAAGTCAGCGCTTTCGTGCAACAGGCGTCCGAGGTTCAAGTGGGCGTCGGCGTGATCGGCATCGAGTTGCAACGTCCGTCGGTAGGCATCGATCGCTTCGTCGGGGGCGGTGAGCTCCAACTCGATGGCGAGCTCGAACCAGTCCTCGGCGTCGAGGTCATCGGCGCGATCGCGTGCCTCCGCGGCGACCCGTCGGGCGAAGGGCTCGGCCTTGGCCGCCAGCCCGGCGACCCCGAAGTTGATCACCGTCTGACCGGATTCGGGGTTCCACACCTCGTTGTCCTCCTGCACGAGCACCTCGCGGCCGTCGGCGAAGATGTGCACGCCGGTGAGCGGCCGGCCGCGGGGGAGCTGGTCGCGGATCTTCTCCAGCGCGGCGCGCACGCGGCGGCTGGAGATATTGGCGTCGATCAATCCCTTGGCCGTGCGCAACAGCACGAGGTCCTGAAACGAAAAGAGCTGGCCGCCGGTGTGAGAGCGGCGCGGCGCGACCAGACCGTCGTCGACGAAACCCTTGATCTGCGACGGGCTCAGCCCAAGCATCGCGCTGACGTCACGGCGCGTGTAACCGGATGATGCGGATCGAGAGGCGATTATTTCCGGGTCGTCTTTCGCTTCTTACCGCCGACCGCGACGGCGCGCGTCTTCTTGGTGGCCTTCTTGCGGGGTGCGCGCCTCGGCGGCTTGCGGGTGGCCTTGGTGGTCTTCTTCTTGACGGCCTTGCCGGCCTTCTTCTTGGTCGCCTTGCCGGTTGCCTTCGGCGCGGCCGGCGTGTTCTCGTCGCCGAGACTGGCCTTGAGCGCCTCCATCAGGTCGATGATCTGTGCTTTGGGCTCCTCGGCCGGCGCCAGTGTCATCTCCTGACCCTCGACCTTCTGCTGGATCGCAGCCATCATCTCGCCCTTTACCTTGTCAGCGTATTGCTCGGGCTGGAACGAGTCGGTGGCGATCTGGTCGACGAGCTTCACGGCGAGCTGCATCTCGTCGTCCGAAATCGTGGCGGTCCCCAGCGGGACCTCGGAGAAAGCCCGGATCTCGTCGTTGTATCGCAATTGCTGCAGGATGAGGCCGTCCTTGAACGGTCGCACGAGCACCAGGTAGTCCTTGCCGCGCGCGGCGTACTTGGCAAGCGCGGCGCGGCCGGTGTCCTTCATCGCCTCGGCCAGCAGCCGGTAGGGCTTCTCGCCGCCCTGATCGGGGCCGAGATAGTAGGCCTTTTCGAAGTGAATGGGATCGACGTGCGCGAGGGGCACGAACTCGGTGATCTCGATCGAGTGCGTTGCCCGCACCTCCATCGCCTTGAGCTCCTCGGGTGTGAACAGCACGTACTGGTCCTTGGCGAACTCGTAGCCTTTCACCAGCTCATCGCGGGTCACCATCTCGTCGTCGGTGGGGCAGTAGTACTGATACTTCACCCGCGTGCCGCACTTCTCGTGGATGAAATTCAGCTTGATCGACGACGTGCTCTCGTTGGTGGAGTAGAGCTTGACCGGGATGGCAACGAGCCCGAAGGCGACCGTTCCCGAGGCGATGGGTCGCGTGGCCATGATTCTCGTCCGTTGCAGGGCGCGCCGCCGGCACGGCTTCAGGGTGGGTTGGGGCTGTCGCTTTTCAGGCGGGTGTTCCGGCCCGCCGCGGCCGCTTAGTCTAGCATTGACATTCGGATGGCTGCCAGAGACCGCAACGAAAACGCGCGATTAGACAAGTATCGCGAGAAGCGCGCACCAGAACGTACTCCTGAGCCCTTCGGCTACGACGCCCGTAAGGGCGCCGGCCAGTTCGTCGTGCAGAAGCACGCCGCGACGCGGATGCACTACGACCTGCGTCTGGAGTACGGGGGTGTCTTGCTGTCGTGGGCGGTGCCGCAGGGCTTCTCGTTCGACCCGGCGGTCAAGCGACTGGCGGTGCAGACCGAGGACCACCCCATCGAGTACGCCGATTTCGAGGGCGTGATTCCCGAGGGCAACTACGGCGCCGGCGCGATGATCGTCTGGGACAAGGGGTCGTTCGTTGCTGTCGAGGACATCGGCGAGGGCCTGAAAAAGGGCAAGCTGCTCGTCCGGCTCAACGGCTACAAGCTTCACGGAGAATGGGCGCTCGTGCGCACCAAACCGAGCGTGCGCAAGCGCTCCTCGAGCCTCGGCGCGCAGGCCAAGCACGAGTGGCTGCTGATCAAGCATCGAGACGCCTGGTCTCGCGAAGAGTCGGACGAGGCGGGCGAGTCGGCCGAGCTGGAGGGGGCGACCGGCGGGTTCGACGAGGCTTCGGTGCTTTCCGGGCTGACCGTCGAGGAGCTCGCCGCCGGCGACGACCGCGGGCGCGAGGTCGTCGAGCTGCTCGAGGACCTCGGCGCCGCTCGCAACGAGCTGCGCGGCGAGGACGTCGAGCTCATGCTCGCGACGGTCGCCGACGCACCGTTTTCGCGGGCCGGCTGGCTGTTCGAGCTCAAGTACGACGGCTACCGTTTGTTGGCCGAGAAACGCGACGGTCGCGCCCGCCTCTATTATCGCAGCGGCATTCTCGCCACCGACGTCTTCCCGGAGATCGCCCGGGCGGTTACCGCGTTGCCGTTCGAGAACTTCATTCTCGACGGTGAGGTGACGGTGCCGGACGAGGCCGGCAAGCCGAGCTTCTCCCGGCTGCAGAAGCGCGGTCGGCTGTCGCGGGTTCCGGATGTGGCGGCGGCGTCGGTGGCGCTGCCGGCGGCCTACTTCTGCTTCGATCTCATCGCCTTCGGCGACTTCGATCTGCGCCGCTTGCCGCTCGAGCACCGCAAGGACGTGCTCTGGCGCTTGCTCCCGTCGAGCGGTTCGCTTCGTTATGCGGACCACGTGGAGGAGCGCGGCGAGGCTCTCTACGAGCAGGTGGTGAAGATGGGGCTCGAAGGTCTTCTGGCCAAGAAGGCCGGCGCACGCTACCGGGGCGGTCGCAGCACGAGTTGGCAGAAGATTCGTGCCGAGAAGATCGACGATTTCGTCGTCGTGGGCTTTACCGCGCCCCAGGGAATGCGCACGGGCTTCGGGGCGCTGCACATGGCCGCTTATGCGGGCGGCGACGGCGAGACCCTCGTGTATGTCGGCCGTGTCGGGTCGGGATTCTCCGACCGGCAGCTCGAGGAGTTGACCGAAACCCTGGGCGCATCGGCGCTCGGTGGCGTCCACGAGCTCGACATGGCGGGACCGGTGCCCGACGACGCGGAGAGCACCTGGGTCGAGCCGTCCCTGATCGGCGAGGTTCGCTACAAGGAAATCACCGAAGACGGCCACCTTCGGCAGCCGGTATTCCTGCGTCTGCGCGACGACAAGCCGTTGCACGAGTGCGTATTGCCTGTCGCTCGGGAAGCGAATGCCGCACAGACCGAGCCGGCGACCGAGCCGGCGCTCGATAGAGCCAACGCCGGGCCCGGGCGCATCGGCGGCATCGGTGTGGGCGCGCCGCGTCTGCAGCTCACCAACCTCGACAAGGTGTTCTGGCCCGACGACGGCTTCACCAAGGGTGACCTGCTCGATTACTACGAGGCCATCGGGGAGTCGCTGTTGCCCTACCTGGCCGACCGACCGCTGGTCCTGGATCGGTACCCGGACGGCATCGACGGCAAGAATTTCTTCCAGAAGGATGCTCCCAACTTCGTGCCGAGCTGGGTGCGAACGGTGCCGATCGACGAGGGCGAAGGCAAGCGCAACAACTACCTGATCTGCGACAGCGTCGAGTCGTTGCTGTACATCATCAACCTCGGCGCCATCCCGCTGCACGTATGGTCGAGCCGCGTCGACGATCTGGAGCGTCCGGATTGGTGCACGCTCGATCTCGACCCCAAGGAAGCGCCCTTCACCGACGTCGTCGAGGTGGCGCGGGCGGTGCGAGCGGTGTGCGACGAGATCGGCCTGCCGTGCTATCCGAAGACGAGCGGCAAGACCGGGATGCACATCCTCGTGCCCCTCGGGCGACGGTTTTCGCACGAGCAGGCGAAGATGCTGGGGGAGTTGATTGCCCGCGTGGTGGCGGCCGAGCATCCCGATACCGCCACCGTCGTGCGTTCGCCGTCGGGGCGTGGCGCGCGGGTGTACATCGATTTCGTACAGAACGGTCGGGGCCGCCTGCTGGTGGCTCCGTACAGCGCACGGCCGATGCCCGGGGGTACGGTGTCGGCGCCTTTGCGGTGGACGGAGGTCACGCGCAAGCTCGACTTCCGCAAGCACACGCTGACCACGTTGCCGCGCCGCATGAAGCGCATGAAGAGCGATCCCTGCGCGAGTGTGCTCGACGACGATCCGGATCTCGAGGCGGCAATCGCCGCATTGGCCTCATGGCTGCACTAGCTGTTAGTTCTCACAAGGTTGTTCATTGTGCCCGGCGACAGAGGATGGCGGGAGAGGGCTTTTTATCAGGCAGGAACCTTGGTGCTAGGCGGGTCGGGGCGTGGCAGCGATGCCCTTAGGCGTGAGGTGCGGGCTCTCGAGCGGCTACGCCGCGTCTGCGGATCGCAATACACGCTACAGGGCATCACTGCCCCGCCCCGACCCTCTGCATCAATCCCGACAAGACGAGACTCTGCGCCCCAACGCACCCGGACCGACGACCCTGGCTCCCCGAGAGAGCCATGGAACCGACCGCCGTCCGCCGGAGGTATCGGCGGGCAGCATAGGCGGCCGAGCGCTATTGCCTGGCGCCAAGCAGCCACTTGTCTGACCCGCTGAACGCCCGCTGCCCGCCGACATCTCCGCCCGGCCGAAATGAGTACGGAGTAACTGCACCGGCACCCGCAGCGAGACGATGTCGCGGCCTCGGCATCCCCCGAAAGCCGGCTCTGCCGTCTTCCGGCTCGGGGGAGAATTCTCCGGTGCCCGCGCGTTCAGCGTGTCTGCACGGGT
>CAYSHI010000162.1:0-10078 GCA_964430745.1 uncultured Acidobacteriota bacterium
TTCAGCTCTTCGTTGGCGCCCTTCATCATGGAGCTGGATGCCAGCCAGATGAGCTGGTCCGTGCCTTCTTCGACCAACGCCAGCGGAATCCCACCGTCGGCACACGTCTGGGCGCAGTCGCGGTGATCTGCGCCGCGCGCACCCTGCTTGATGAAGCACACCGAATCGACCACTTCACCCTTGACCGTTACTTGCTGCCTGGCTGCCATGAGCGGCATCGTCGCGGCGATCGCGACGACGACCAATGCGATCGGCAGAGAATAGGATCGCTTCATTACAACACCTCCTGAGTGACGCTGGGCCCAATTGACGAGGAAGCCTGATTATTGGCGCGCGCGCCGCGGGTCTCAAGTGGCGCAGCGGTGCTTCGCTGGAATCTGTAATCCAGGCCACGGAGCCCGAGATGTCGGGAATCGTGCGAAACCGAAGCTGGTCAGTGGATCAGGTACAGCTCTGTCTGGCGGCCGTCGGGCCAGTCCCAACCGTCTTGAAGGAGCGCTGCATCCTCCTCGAGGGCGAATCTCACCTCCTGCCCACCCCATTCGGGCACCGGAAAGCGCACATTGAGCTCGACCGAATACCAGGTGTCGGGGCGGTAGGCGTAATCGCCTCGAATGGGTACGCCTTCCTGATAGTCCGTCATCCCCATGGGCGGGCCCGCGGCATGACCGTGATAACCGATTGCATGCCAGTAGATGCTGGGTACGAGCCCTTCGGCGCGGGCCTGTGTCAGCGAGCGCTCGAGCGCCTGGTTGCCCGTGACGCCCGCCTGGGCGCTTTCCATGGTGATGTCCTGCAGCCGGTTCGCCGCGGCGAGGCCGTCCCTGATGCCCTGAGGCGCGTCGGTCTCGCCGGGACGGAGCACGTAGGCGTTGTGCTGCGTGTCGGTGGAGAATCCGTAGTAGACGATGCCGAAATCGCAGTGCAGAAGATCTCCGCGCTGAATCACGACACCGCCATCCGCCGCGCGCTCGGCATCGTCGAGGCCGCCCTGGCGCTGCACGCTCACCGACGGGTGGAACCATTTGCCGAGCCCCAACGTGACGACACGCTCACGCATCCACCACCGCACATCCTCGGTCGTCGTGGCGCCGGGAACGATGACCTGGTTGGAAAAGGCCTGCTCGATGACGCGGTGCGCCACTCGCTGTACGTGCCGGTACATCTCCGTTTCTTCCGGGAGCTTTTCCTCGAGCCAGCCGACGGCCAGCATCTCGGCGGAGGTGAGACGAGCGGCGTGCTCGTCGCCCAAAGCGGCCACCAACATGTCGCGTTCGTTGGCGCTGAGCCCGTCGGCGTGATTCCAACGCTCGGAGGTATTGATGCCGATGACCCGCGGGCGGCGTTCGTCGATGAGCTCGCGAAGACCCTCGTACTGGCGCTCGTTGTGTGTTCGCACGACCTCGAAGAGGCCGTCGTAGTTGAAGCGCCCCATCGAAAGCCGGTCGACTCCCCGGCCGGGACCGCGGTCGTGGAACACGAGAATCGTTCGCCGGCGCGAGGAGTAGGTGGTCAGGGGGGCCATCGACCGGAACACGGGGTCGTCGTTGTATTCGCGCGTGATGACGATCCACATGTCGATGCCCGTGTCGCGCATCAATCGGGGCAGCACCGTCTCGAAGCGCTTCTCGATCCATTGCCGCACCACGGGGGCCTGCTCGCGTTGGCCGGCGACAGGGATGCCGAAGTCGGGAAATCCGGCGACGCCGGACTGGCCGACGGCATGCGGCGCCGCAGCGCCGAGAACAGCGATCACGATCGCCGAGATCCACGACAGCCGGGGAACGAAACGCATGCTACCTCCTGGGTTCGAAAAGGCCGGGATAGAGGACGCCGTCGGGTGCGTCGAAGGGAATACCGAGGACATGGGCGATCGCCGGGGCGATGTCTTCGAGACCCATCTCGGGAACGACCGCGCCGCTGCGGAAGCCCGCGCCCCAGCCGATGAAGCCGGTTTCGATGGCCTCGAAATCGGGATAGAAGCCGTGCGTCGCGCCGCCGGCCGGTCGTAGTGCCGGGCCCCGCGCGCTCGTGCTCATGCCGATACCGGGGACGAAGGCGAGGGCCAGCGCCGCGTCCGGATCAGCGCCGATGGCGGCGAGGTCTTCGCGTTCGAGCACCCGGTAGAGTCGCCTTTCGGCCGGCGGGCGCTCGAGAACGATCTTCCGAACTTCATCGAGCGTTTCGGTGTCGTCCGAATCCTCCAGGTACAGCAGCGCCGAGGCAACGCCGGAATGAAACGCGGCGCGCCAGTTGCCGCGGTCGGGTTGCGGTTCGAGTAGCCCCGCTTCGGCGAGCCAGACGTTGGGCGCCAGGCTCGAGTGGATGTCGACGAACCCGTGATCACCGACGACGACGAACGCCGTCCGCTCGAGGATGCCCGCGCGGGTGGCGGCATCCACGAGCTCGAAAACCGCGGTGTCCACGGCGGCCAGCGCCTGCCGCACCCTGACGGAATCGCGACCGTCCACGTGCTGGAAGTGATCGACGCCGATCAGGTGAACCGTCATGAGGGTCGGACGGTAGGTCTCGATCGTGTAGGCGGCGGCCGCCGAGGTCAGCCTCTCACGTGTGAGGTAATCCGCGGACAGGTTGCCCTCGCTGAACTTTCCCGTGGCTTCGCGCTCGAGCTCCTCGATGAACCCTTCGGGCGCGTCGTTCCAGCGAAGAGGCTCGTCCGTGCCGTAGCCGTCTTCCAACGACCAGATCTCCGGCACGTTGTAGTCGATCGGCGCCCCCACACTGACGGGCCACCAGAAACTCGCCGAGGTGCCGCCGGCCGCGCGCACCGCGTCCCATAGCGTCGGGACCTCGATGAGCGCCTCCTCCCAGTACCAGCGGCCGGTCTGCCCCTCGGGCTCGAACGGTGAATTACCGTAGATGCCGTGGCGCGCGGGCATGGCGCCCGTGATGATGGTGGTGTGGGAGGGGTAGGTGACGGTGGGAAACACGCCGCGGACGCCGTCCGCGCTGACGCCTTCCGAGGCCATCCACTGCAGCGTTGGCGCGGGCCAAGTCTTGTCGCGGTAGAACTCCGGACGCAGGCCGTCGATGGAGACCACGAACACGTGATCAGCGAGTGCCGGGCTCTGCGCAGCGGGGTTCGGGAGCGCCGCGCCGGGTGATATCCCGATGGTGCCGGCGATCACGAGCGCGGCGAGGAGCGAACGACCGAAGGTGGGAGCGCAAGCGGTCATCATGGGCTCTTCATTCCTCCTTCAAACGGGCCCGATAACTTCACGGCGGAGCTTACCTTGTTTACCCTGCATTCATGAGCGAGCACATTCTCGTCGTAGAAGACGATCCCAAGACCGCGGCAACGGTGCGTCTGTACCTCGAGAACGCAGGTTTCCGGGTCGATGTGGCGTCCGACGGTGCGGAAGGCCTACGCGCGGCGCGGACCGGCGACTTCGATCTCGTGGTCCTCGACATCATGCTGCCGCGTCTCGACGGCACCGACGTCTGTCGAAAACTGCGCGCCGACTCGGCCGTTCCGGTGATCATGCTCACGGCCAAGACGACCGAGGATGAGCGCATCCGCGGGCTCGATCTGGGAGCCGACGACTACGTCACCAAGCCTTTCAGCCCGCGCGAGCTGGTAGCACGGGTCCGCGCCGTTCTTCGGCGGTGGGCGGCGACGGTGGGCGGGACGGATTCGCGGCTGCGACGTGGTGAGCTGACCATCGAGATGGATACTCGCCGCGTCTTGAAGGCAGGCGCGGAGGTGCAGCTCACGCGGACGGAATTCGACCTGCTGTGCATTCTCGCCCGCCGACCCGGTCGCGTGTACTCGAGAGACGAGCTCATCGACGAGGCTCTCGGACGAGACTTCCTCGGCATGGACCGAACCGTTGACGCTCACATCATGAACCTGCGCAAGAAGATCGAGTCCGATCGCCGCAAGCCCCGCTATGTGCAGACAGTGTTCGGCACGGGATATCGCTTTGCTCCCGCGGCGGCCGAGGAAACCTGACCGTGCGCCTTCTCCACAGCGTCCGGGGTCGCCTTCTCCTGATGGTGATGACCGTCGTGCTGGTGGCGGTCGTCGCCGTGGGGTGGACCTCGCGGCGGGCTACGCGGCAGGAGTTCGGCATCATGGTCAGCCGCCTCGAGACCGAAGTCGAGGGGCAGGTGGGCGAGGCGGCCTCGCTGCAGGCGGATATCGAGCAGCTCGGCGCCGCGCTGCAGAAGGACTTCCGTGTGCGCGGCGACTGGGAGGGGGCAGGGCGCGTCTTCGATGATTCCGCGCGGCTGCTCGACGGACGCACGGCGCTGATCGTCGCGGATAGCCGCATCGTCGCCTCGAGTGACGTCACCCTGGAGAAGGCATCCGCCAGCGTGTCGGCGGATGGACGGGTCGAGATCACCGATTTGGAGCGTCCACTGACGGATCGGGCCGATGCGAAGGACGTCGTCGCGGAGGCGCAGAGCGTCGCCTTCCGCGGACCTTCGTACACCATTCGGAACGGGCAAGGTAGAGATGTCGGCGTTCTCTACCTCATGCCGGCGATCCTCGCCGAAGCCGGTCCCCACCTCGTCGATGCGCTGCGAGGAGATGACTTTCTCGGTTCCGTCGACCGCTGGATTCTCGCCGCCGTCGTTGTTGCGGGTCTCCTCGCCCTCGCGACCACGGTGGTCCTCTCGGGCCGCATTGTGCGCCCCATCGAGGAGCTCACCGACGCATCCCGCCGCATGGGCCACGGTGACCTGGCACATCGGGTATCGGTGCGCGGAAGCGACGAGATCGGCGAGCTGGCCCGTGCCTTCAATTCGATGGCGGCGTCTCTCGAACGCAACGAGGCGCTGCGGCGCAATATGGTGTCCGACGTCGCCCACGAGCTGCGCACGCCGCTGACCAATCTTCGCGGTCAGCTCGAGGCGGTCCAGGATGGACTCTCGCAGCCCACGCCCGCTCTCGTCGCCTCGCTTCACGAGGAGACCATGCTGCTGAATCATCTCGTCGACGACCTGCAGGAGCTGGCGCTGGCCGAGGCCGGGCAGCTACGGCTGAAGCTCGAGTCGGTCGACGTCGGCGGCGAGATCGAGCGCGTCGCCGAGCTTTTCGAGGGGCGGGGCGGCGGCGGAGCCGAGGACGCTACCCGAGCCGCGATTATCGTCGACGTCGAAGACGGCCTGCCGCCCGCTCACGGCGATCTGCAGCGCTTCCGTCAGGTCCTGGGTAATCTGCTCGACAACGCGATGGAGCACGGTGGCGGCGAGATCGTCGTCACCGCAAGACGGGTGGTGCGGCTGCCTGACGCTGTCGTCTCCCGTCCTGCCGCCGTTTCACCTCCCGCCGCCGTCCCATCTCCCGGCGCCGTCTCACCCATCGCCGCCGTCCCATCTCCCGCCGCTTCGACGAAGGGAGGCTACATCGCGGTGACGGTGGCGGACTCGGGTCCGGGTATCGACGAGGCTCACGTCGCCAACGTTTTTGAGCGTTTCTACCGGACGGATCCGTCGCGCCAGCGCGCTACCGGGGGGGCCGGCCTCGGGCTGGCGATCGTGCGCCAGCTCGTCGAGGCGCAGGGTGGCGGCGTGTGGGCCGAGAGCAAGCGCGGCGATGGTTCGCTATTCGGCTTCTGCTTGCCGGTTGGCTCGTAGCCTCGCTTCGCCGGTCGTTGCTTCATCAGTTCTTCAAACCGGTCCACGAACATACCGTGGAAGCGAGCCGCTCCGCCGCACCCCGGCGCGCAGGTGCGCGGCGGGCGACCCATCGGGCCTTTGTCGGCCGAGGTCGTGCTCGACGGGCCGCACGGCTCCGAGATGAGCATCAAGTTCGCCCTTGACGAGCAGGACAACGACCGCTTTGCTCTCATCCGATCGCCGGGGCATACGATTTCGGCGTCCTGAATGAGCGGAGGCGGAGTTGAAGCGGTTTCAGCCGGGCTTCCTGATCGTCGCCGTCGCGATGAGCGTCGGCACGCTGGTCGGCGCCGGCGTGGCATGTGCTCCCTCCGCCTCCGAGTCCCCGCCTGACCCCGAAGCGCTCGCGCGATCCGTGCTCTCGCAGATCGCCGGCGAGATCGAACTTCCGGGCCTGCACGGCGAGGTCGAGGTGTTGCGCGACCGCTGGGGCGTGCCGCACATCTACGCCGGCGATCAGCACGATCTGTTTTTCGCGCAAGGTTTCGTCGCGGCGCAGGATCGGCTCTGGCAGCTCGAGATGTGGCGCCGCTGGATGGAGGGGCGCAGCGCGGAGATCTCCGGAGCGGATCGATTCGAGGCCGACCGGATCATGCGCTTGCTGGCGTGGCGTGATGGATTGACCGCCGAGGAGCTCGACAGCTACCACTCCGAGACCGAGCAGATCCTGTCCGCATTCGCCGCCGGCATCAATGCCTTCATCGACCACCGCTCCGAGAATCCTCCGGTAGAGTTTCTTCTCACGGGTGTGCGGCCTGAACACTGGAGTGCTGCCACACCGACCTTGCGCACGACGCTCACGGGCGTGGGCGGGAGCCTCTCGGCCGATCTACGGCTGGCCCGCAGGGTTGCGGAGCTCGGCGCGGAGGAGGCAAACCGGCGCGCCGACCCGGACCCGTTCTACGAGCTTGTCGTACCCGAAGGCCTTGACCTCGAGCTCATCGACGCCGCCGTTCTCGACGCTTTTTCGGTGCGCGCGGGCCGAGGGTTCGACGTTCCGTTACGACCCGATTACCGGGCGTTGGCGGACTCCCGCCTCGACGCTCTGCGTGGGCGGGCGCGTTTCGCCGCGGGGCCCTCGATGCTCCTCGACCGACTCGGATGGACAGGCCCTCCGTCTCCGCACCACGAAGAGGTCGGGAGCAACAACTGGGTCGTCGCCGGCGCGCTCACCGCCTCGGGAGCACCGATGCTCGCCAACGACCCGCATCGCCAGGTCGACAACCCGGCCTTGCGCTACCTTGCCCACCTGGAGGCTCCCGGTTGGCGGGTGATCGGCGCCGGAGAGCCGGCGCTTCCCGGTATCGCCATCGGGCACAACGAGCACGCAGCCTGGGGGTTGACGATCGTCGGCACCGATCAGATCGACGTGTTCGTGGAGCAACTCGATCCGGCCGACCCTTCGCGTGTCATGTACCGGGGCGTATCCGAACCGTTGCGCCGAGAAACCGAGACCTTCGCGGTGCTCGGCGATGCCCCACGCGAGCTGGTTTTCGAGTTCAGTCGCCACGGTCCGATCGTCCACAAGGATGTCGAACGCGGCGTCGCCTTCGCCGTGCGCTCGTTCGCCCAGGAACCGGGGACGGCGCCCTATCTCGGCTCGCTGAGGGTCGACCAGGTGACCGATTGTCGCGAGTTCCTGGAGGCCATGTCCGGGTGGAAGTCGCCGTCGGAGAACATGATCTGCGGTGATGTCGACGGCAACATTGCGTGGCGCGCCTCCGCTCTGACGCCGAGCCGCAGCGGCCCGACGCCGTGGTACGGGCGATTGCCCGTACCGGGCACGGGAGAGTACGAGTGGAGCGGCTTCCGCGACGACGTTCCGCAGGAGCTCAACCCGGACCGCGGCTGGATCGCCACCGCCAATCACAACATCCAGCCGCCCGACTTCGCGCCGCCGATCATGTTCAAGAGCGGGCCTCCTTATCCACGCTACGAGCGTCTTGTCGGTTTGCTGTCGGCCGGCGGCAGCGTCGACGGCAAGTTCACGATGGATGATTTCGAACGCATGCAGCACGATGCGTTTTCGCCCGCGGGGCTTGTAGCCGTATCGCGCTTTGACGGGTGGGTTTCGGAAGACGCCGACCTGGAGTGGGCGCGCGGGCAGATTGCCGGCTGGGACGGTGTCTTCGATCGCGACAGCAGTGCCGCCGTGCTGTACATGGCGTGGCGGCGCGCCACGGAGGTCGACGCCCTCGATACCCTCGATGCAGTCGCACGGCGGGCCGCCGTTCAGGACGGCCTGCGCGCCGCCCTCGAGCGGCTCACCGACGAGCTCGGCGAGGACCGTGCGCAATGGCGCTGGGGACGAAACAACACGCAGCGGTTCGACCACTCCCTGCTGGCCGCATTCGATCTCCCGGCGGTGGAGAAGACGGGCGGAGCCGGGACCGTGTACGCCAACGGCGCCACATTCCGCGAGATTTTTGACCTCGCCGATTGGGACGCCGGCCTGGCCACCACGGCGCCGGGACAATCAGGCCAACCCGGAAGCCCTCACTACGGCGATCTGACCACCGGTTGGGCCGACGGCGACTACTTTCCGCTGGCCTTCAGTCGCGTCGCCGTCGAAGAGGTCACCGCTCACCGTCTGGTGCTCAAGCCACGACGATAAGGCAACGCCCCGACCTCGCATTCCGGCGGTGAGGCAGAGACGCCGATCCCCCGTTTTTCCGATGCCGAGACAGAGACGCGATTTCGCGCTTTCCGGCGGTGACGCAACGCCACCGTCACGCATCTGTCTGAGGAAGCCCACGAACGAAGCTGCGGGCCGCCGAGTCGGCGGCCGATGTTTCCAAGCAGGAACTGAATCAGTGCGCCTCACCCACGAGGAGAGGCTCGCGGGAGAGGCCGGCGAATGAGCCTGCGTCGCGTCGTGTCGTTGATGTTGTTGTCATTGATCGCCCTACTTCTGGTGACCAGCGGGATCTTGTACATCTCGCCCCCCGGGCGTGTGGCCTACTGGTCGGGGTGGACGTTGTGGGGCCTGTCGCGCACGCAATGGACCAATACGCACGTCAACCTCGGCGTTCTCTTCCTCATCGGCGGTGCGCTGCACATCTGGTACAACTGGCGCCCCATCACGTTCTACCTGAAGAACAAGTCCAAGCGACTGGTCGTGTTGACCGGGGAGTTCGCCGTCGCCCTCGCGTTGACGCTGGTCCTGCTGATCGGCACGCAGCTCGCGCTGCCGCCGTTCGCCTGGATTCCGGAGGGCGGCGAGGCGTTCAAGGATGCCGCCGCGGTGCGCTATGGCGAGCCGCCGTACGGCCACGCAGAGCTGTCGACGCTGGCGACGTTCGCACGGCGCGTCGCTCTCGACGTCGACGAGGCCACGCAGGCGATGGTCGCCGCGGGATTCACGGTCCGGGGCGAGGAATCGACGCTCGAGGAGATCGCTGCCGAAAACGGCGTAACCGCTCAGGCCCTTTACACGACAATGCAATCCGGCCGCACCTCGGATCACCCGCCGTTGCCCCTGCTGCCTCGCCCCGGCACCGGCAAGCGCCAGCTCTCGGAGTTCTGCACGGAGTTCGGTCTCTCGGAGGAACAGGTGGTCGAGGTGCTCGCCGGTCAGGGCATCACGGCGGATCCTGCGTCGACCCTCAAGGACATCGCGGACCGTAGCGATACGACTCCGGGGGAATTGTATGAGGTGATCCGCTCCGGGGTCGAGGTTCGGCAGTGATGGGGTTTGGACGGTAGGGGTCGTAGACGGGAGCTTTGTTGCTAGGCGGGTCGGGGCGGGGCAGCGATGCCCTTAGGCGCGAGGTGCGGGCTCTCGAGCGGCTGCGCCGCGTCTGCGGTTCGCAAAACACGCTACAGGGCATCACTGCCCCGCCCCGACCCTCTGCAAGGTTCCGTCAAGACGGAGCTCCCCACCCAAACGCATCCGCACCGGCGATCCTGACGCCCTGAGACGACCAAGAAACCCACCGCCGTCCGTCGAAGGTATCGGCGGGCAGCATAGGCGGCCGAGCGCGAGCGCCTGGCGCCGGGCAGTCACTTCTCTGACCCGCTGAACGCCCGCTGCCCACCGACACCTCCGCCCGGCCGAATGAAGTACGGAGTAACTACTCAGGCACCGGCAGCGAGACGATGTCGAAGCCTCGGCATCTCCCGAAAGCCGGCTCCGCCGTCTTCCGGCTCGGGAGAGAATTCTCCGGCGCCCGAGCGTTCAGCGTGTCTCCTTGGGTCCTAGCTTGCTTCTTGCACCCGCGCTCGGCCGCCCACGGGCGCCGGAGAATTCTCTCGTCGAGTCGCCACCAACGTTCCATGGTTGGCACGGGGTGTCGTCTTGGTGGTCGGCGGCGGGACGTGGCAGTCGCAACCCGGCGAGTCGGATCTGAGGGAGGGGCGTGATCTCGATGCTGTCCTCTCGCGTGTGTTTGCGATCCGCAAGCGCGGCGAAGCCGCTCGAATACCCGCACTT
>CAYSHI010000163.1:0-12490 GCA_964430745.1 uncultured Acidobacteriota bacterium
CCCCCCGCCGGGCCGGCCCCCCTGCCCTTCTGGTAGCCGGCCTCTCGATAAATCTCGAGAAAGGTCCTCACGACGCGCGGGTCGAGCTTCTCGGCGGCCTCTTGTTCGAGAACCTCGACCACCTTCTCCGGCTTCATCGGCTTTCGATACGGCCGATTCGACGTGATGCCCTCGAAGACATCGCACACGGCAATGATGCGGGCGCCGATGGAGATCTCGTCTCCCGTGAGTCCGTAGGGATAACCACTGCCGTCCATCTTTTCGTGGTGCTGCAGCACGATGTCGCGCTCGCCGCGCAGAAAGGCGATGGGCGCGAGAATGTCGGCGCCGTAGATGGTGTGCTTCTTGATCTCCTCGTATTCCTCGTCGGTCAGTTGACCCTTCTTGTTGAGGATGGCCTCGTCGATGCCGATCTTGCCGACGTCGTGCAGCATGCCGCCGCGCTGTATGACCTCGATCTCCTGCGCGGTCATTCCCAGGCGCCCGGCGATGGCAACCGCATATCGAGACACGAGATCCGAGTGGCCGCGCGTGTAGCGATCCTTGATCTCCACCGCCTCCGCCAGCGACATGGCCAGCTCCAGGTAGCTCTCCTGGAGATCACGGTGAAGCTTGGCGTTCTCCAGTGAGATGGCCCCCTGCGTGGAGAATGCGAGCATGAGGTCGAGGTCCTCCTGCTCGAAGCGTCGCCGCGCCGATCGACTGTCGACGTACACCACCCCCATCATCGACGCGGAGGCGTCGGCCGTTCGGAGATACGTCTGCGAATAGGTCAAGGGAATCGCCACGATGCTGCGAAGGTCGAGCGCCTGTATGCTCGCCTGCGCATCGAACTCGGGGTTGTCGGCGACGTCGTTGATGAGCAGGGGCTCCCCGCTCTCGACGACCCTCTGGATGACGCTGCCGCTGATTCCCTGCCCGGCGATCGACGAGCCCCTTTGCTCGAGGTTCTTCTCGTAGACCGTTCGCATTTCCCCGTCCTCACGCCGCAACAGGATCATCGCGCGCGCTCCCGAGGCAATCTCGAGAATGCCCTCGAGAAGCAGCTCGAAGACCTCTTCCATCTCCAGTGACGTGGTGATCGCCTTGTTGACC
Source organism: uncultured Acidobacteriota bacterium (assembly GCA_964430745.1). Classification (GTDB taxonomy): domain Bacteria; phylum Acidobacteriota; class UBA890; order UBA890; family UBA890; genus CBDCGW01. The sequence continues at coordinate 1,096 of CAYSHI010000163.1, forward strand.
TCGATCAGCTTGCGCAGGTTCTTGACGTCGGCAAGCGCCCCGCTGCTGAAGTCATACTGCAGCTGGGTCATGGTCATTTCGAGGCGCGAGTCCTCGGACGAGAACCGGATCGGGTGGTCGTCGGCGGCGCCCAGGACCATGCGATCACCGTTGGCGAGACGATGAACCTGAACCCGTGATCCATTGACGAAAAGGCCGTTGGTCGACAGGTCCTCGATGGTGTACGAACCCTCCCGCAGACTCACTACGGCGTGGCGACGGGAGATGCTCGGATGGCTGAGCACAACCTCGCAGGAGGCGTCGCGGCCCAGCACCGTATTGCGCTGGGGATCGAGTACGACCAGGTTTTCCTTGCCGGCCGGGTCGTGTACCAGCAGACTCGGCATCCCGTAATCCTGTTCCGTCCCCAGACGACTCCGCCGGCGGTGAGGAGCCGATCAGCCGAGCGCAGCCGCGGCCGTCTCTCGCACTGCCTTCAAGTCTGTTTTCCCCGTACCCAGGATAGGCAGCTCGTCGACTTTTACAAAGTCATCTTTTCGCGGGATGTACAGATTCGGCAACCCCATTCCCTGCAGTCTTTCGAGAACGCCGGGAACGTCGTCCGTCTCGGCCGTGTGCACCACCACGATACGCTCCCCGCGCCGCGGGTCGGCTACGGCGGTGACTGCGAAGAGACGCTCCGACGCGCCCGCCGCCTCGTGCAGCTTCTCCTCGATCACCCCGTGGGGAACCATCTCGCCGCCGATCTTCGAAAAACGGGCCAGCCGGTCCGTGATTCTCAGGAAGCCGTCCTCGTCCAGCATGCCGATGTCGCCGCTGATGTACCAATCGCCGTCCATCACCTTGGCGGTGCGATCCGGGCGGTTCAGGTATCCCTTCATGATGTTGGGTCCGGCTATCTGGATCATCCCCGGCTCGCCCGCATCGAGAACTTCGCCGGTGTCGGGATCGACGATGCGCACCGAGATCCCCGGGAGCGGCTGGCCGACGGTGCCCCGACGTGAGCCCGGCTGGTAGTAGCCCGGCGCGCGGAAGTCCGGCGCGTTGATCGCAACCCCCGGCGAGCATTCGGTGGCGCCGTAGCCCTCGTAGGCGGGAATCCCGAAGGTGTCCTCGAACAGCTGGGCGAGCGCCACGGGCAGCTTCTCGGCGCCCGCGATCACCAAGCGGAGCGAGCCGAACTGGCCCGGCGCACAGCGCCGTGCGTACAGCTGGAGAAACGTCGGTGTGGCGATCAGGACCGTGGCCTTGTAGCGCTGGGCGAGCTCGCCGACCACGGCGGCGTCGAGCGGGTTGGGATGATACACGGACCCCAACCCGTTGTTGGCGGTGAGCCACAGCGTCGCCATATAGCCGAACGAGTGGAAGAACGGCAGAATGCCGAGCATCGTGTCGCCGCGGCCGCACTGGATGACCTGGGCGGCCGCCTCGATGTTGCTCTCGATGTTGAACTGGGTGAGCTGGACGCCCTTGGGCTCGCCGGTCGAGCCGCTGCTGAAGATGATGGTGACGACGTCGTCCGGACCGGGCCGGCCGATACTTCCGCAGGCGCGCTCGATGAAGCGCACCGGCGCGAACAGGGCCATCAACGCCGCCGTGACCTTGTCCCTGCGGGTCATCGATTTAGCCACCTCTTCGATCCACACGGGTTGCACGTTGTCGGGCAGCTCGAGCTTCGCCTTGGCGACGAACATGCCGCTGGTCACGACGGTCTTCAATTCCGCTTGTTCGCACGCCGAGGTCAGCCCGGCCTTCCCGGCCGTGTAGTTCAGATTGACGCTCGTGCGGCCGGCGATGGCGGCGGCGAAGTTCACCAACGCGCCGCCGACGCTGGGCGGCAGCAGGATGCCGACTCTCTCCTGCCCTTCCCAGTGCGACGTGAGCGCCCGTCCCAGCGCGATCGTTCCCACCAACGTGGCAAATCGGGACACATGCGGCCGGGTGCCGTCCGCCATGGAGAAAGAACGGGGCCGGCGTCGGGCGTTGCGGATGAAGGCTCGGTACAGCGGCCGGCTCTCGGATTTTCGCAACATCCAGGCCTCGGTGCCGAGCCGCCGCACGGCGGCGCGCACCTTGTGAATCGGCGTTCCGGGAGGGAGCGGCTCGCCGAAGGCCACGGTGACGGGATACGGGAGGCGACGCGGCATCTTGGTGACGAAACGCCCGCCCGCCTTGCTGAAAATGCTGCCCCAAACGCGATCGAGCGCTACCGGGATGATGGGTACGTCGCGCCCGGTGACGATACGCTGGAAGCCACGCTGAAACGGGCCCAGCATGCCGGTGCGCGTGATCTGGCCCTCGGGAAAGATGCACACGAGGTCGCCCTGGTCGAGCAGCTTGCCCGCCTCCTTGAGCGCTCGGAGCATCGGCTTGGGCCCGGCGCCTAGGGACAGGGGAATCGCCTTCAGCGACAACATGAACGGCTTGACCAAACGCATGTTGTAGTAGTTCGCGTCGATCACGAAACGCACCGGCCGATCGGTGCTCGCGAGCACGAGAAGCCCGTCGATGAACGACACGTGGTTCGGAATCAGCAGCGCAGGGCCTTCCTCGGGAATGCGCTCGGGGTGCACCAGGCGCATCTTGTAGATGGTGTGCGTGACCAGCACGAATCCGAGCCGCAAGAAGGCGTCGGGTAACAAGAACAGCGACCAGTAGGTGCCGACGCCGACGGCCACCGCGGTGACCAGAATGATGCCGCGCGGCGGTACGCCCAGCAGCGAGAGGCCGTAGGCGGACAGAGAGCCGACGAGGATGCCGGTGAACACGAAGATGTTGGTCACCGCGATGATCGCACCGCGCCGCGCCGCCGGAGCTCGCCACTGGATGACCGCGTGAATGGGCACCAGGATGAGACCACCGGAGATGCCGAGGAAAGCCATCAATATGTTGGTGCCGACGACCCCAGGACCGAACAGGCCGAGTGCCAAGGTCACCAACATCATGCCGACGGCGCCGGCGGGAATGAGGCCGTACTCGACCTTGCCGGCCGACAACCGCCCGGCGAGCACGCTGCCGATGGCGATGCCGATCCCGAGCACCGCGAGCGGCAGGCCCGAGAGCGTGTCGGAAAGCCCGAGGGTCGCCTTGGAATACACCAGGATGTCCTGGCCCAGCAGACTCGCCACGGCCCACAGATACGCCGCGCCCATGATCGCGAGCCGCAGCACTCGATCTGCTCGAATGGCGGCGAAGGCGTCGCGAAAGGTCCCCCCCGTATCGGTCTTGGCGCGCGCCGCCGGCACCCGTGGGACCGCCAACGCGGCGACGAAGCCGAGAACAGCGAGACCGGCGAACACCAGGCCGACAATCCACGGCCGGGTGGCGCCAAAGGCGTCCGAAAGCGGTCCCGCGGCGGCGGTGCCGGCGATGATCGCCAACATGGTCCACATCTGCAGCAGCCCGTTGCCCTCGGACAGTCGATTGTGCGGCAGCACTTCGGGGAGAATGCCGAACTTGGCGGGGCCGAACAGCGCGCTCTGCACGCCCATGAAGGCGAGAATCGCGAACGGCAGCAGCCGGTCCGACGGATTCTGGTAGAGGTTGTAGGCAACCGCGGCCATCAGCAGAACTTCGAACAGCTTCATGCCGATAATGATCGTGCGCTTGCTGAAGCGATCGGCGATCATCGCCGCCGGCAGGGATGCCAGCATCAGCGGCAGCGTCAAGGCGACGAACGCCTTGGTGGCTTCGGCCTGAGAGGCCGCCTCGTAGGCCGCGGTGCCCGGCGGGGCGACGATGTTCCGCATCGCCAACAGCGCCACAAACACTTTCAAGGCGTTGTCGTTGAAGGCTCCGAAGAACTGCGCCACGAGCAGGCCGCGCAGCGGCTGCTTGAACTGAGGGTTACTGTCCATGCCGCCCACTAAAGCGGACGCGGCTAAGGGTTATCAAGCCTCTCATCGATCAGCTCCACCGGATGCCGGACGCGGTGGCCGGCCAGGTCGGTGATCTGTGCCCGACATGATGTGCCAGACGCCAGGTACTGACAACCGCTATCGGCCGCCGTTCCCCCCGGCCCGCTCGGAGTGCTCAAGGTATCCATCTCTGCCGCCAGGCGTTGGCCGATCTCGGCCGAAATCCCGTAGTAAGCGCTCTTGTAGCCGAAGGACCCGGCCATTCCGCAGCATTCGGCAGTGGTAACTCGGAGGTCCATCCCCGGAACGGAACGGAGTAGGCGCTCGGCTGCAGGCAACCAGCCGAGCGTCTTCTGCTGGCAATGGCCATGCATCACGACCGGCGACAACGGAGACGACTGCGCCGGTTTCCAGCGCGGGGGCTTCTTCGCGCCCACCGTGGCGCTCATGCCCAACCGATCGTTCAGAAACTCCATGATCTCGCGGCATCCCGCCGCCACTGCGTCCGCGCTCTTGCCGGGAAGCAACCGGCGATGCTCGTCGGCCACCGCGCCGATGCACGAGGGCTCGACGCCGACGACGGCGTGTTGGGTGGCAACGATCGGGGCAAGCACCTTGTTCAGCCAGTGGGCATGCGTCGCAGCCGTGCGGAGCATCCCCTGCGACAGCGCACCGCGGCCGCAGCAGTGGCCGGTGACGAGAATGACGCCGAAACCGCACTTCTGCAGGCACGAAACCGCGGCTTTGCCGACATCGGTGTCAACATGCTCCGTGTGGCAATCCGCCAGCAGGAAGACGGTCGAGCCGCGGCGATCCTGACTCGCCCGCTCGGCCTCGAAGGGAGTCGTGACGAGGCGGCCGCCGCTGCGGCGGAACCACTCCGTGAATGTCTCATTTGCCGGTTCGGGAAGCGGCCGCGCGCTCGCCACTCCCACCATTCGCGATAGCAGGACCCGCGTCGCGCCGAAGCGGCGCAGCATGCGTCCGGGGCCGCGCCGCGCGCGCTTGTACGCTCGACCGGGGTCGGAGAAGAGCCGCGCCGCCAGACTCACGGAGCCCTCTTCCTCGGTGGGTAGGACGCGGTCATATACCAGCCGTTCCCAGAAACCGCGCGGCCGGCGCTGACGCTCGGCGATCCGCTCACGGATGACGGTGTTCATCCACGGTATGTCGATGTGCACCGGACATACATCTCGACAGCGGGAACAGGTCGTGCAAAGTGAGTTGAACTCCGCCGCCGTATCCAGGCCTCGCACGCCGGCTTCCCACGCGTTGCCGATGCCCGAGGGGTAGGTCGGCCCCCCGTAAACGTGTCCACCGACGACCTGGTAGGGCGGGCAAACCGTCATGCACCCGCCGCAGCGGATGCAGTACAGCGCCTCTACGAGGGTCGGGTCCTCCCGCATCGCGAAGCGCCCGTTGTCGAGCAAGACGACGTGAAACTCCCGCTGCACACCGGCGTGGAACGGCGAGGCGCCCCATCCGGGCCCCGAGATGAACGACAGATACGAGGTCAGCAGCTGACCGGTTGCCGTGCGCGGCAGCAGTTGCAGGAAGGGCAAAAGCTGGTGTGCCGAGGGGATGAGCTTCTCGACGCCGGCGAGGACAACATGCACCGGGGGTAGCTGGGTTGTCAGTCGCGCGTTGCCCTCGTTCTCGACGATCACGGTCGTGCCGGTGTCGGCAAGCAGGAAGTTCGCACCGGTTATGCCGACATCGGCGGCAAGAAAATCCTGTCGCAGCTTCTGTCTTGCAAGTTGGGTGAGCTCTGCCGGCTCCTCGGGCACGCGGGTCATTCCCAGGTGCTCCCGAAAGACCTCGCGAACGTCGTCGACGGACATGTGGATGATCGGCGCCGTCACGTGGGATGGGCGATCTCCGGCGAGCTGCACGATGTACTCGCCGAGATCAGTCTCACGCACCTCCAACCCCGCCGCCTCGAGGGCCCGGTTGAGGTGGATCTCCTCGCTCGTCATCGATTTGGATTTCGTCACCAGGCGGGCGCCGCGGCTGGTCGCGATCTCGGCGATGATGCGACACGCCTCTTCTCCGTCCACGGCGTTGTGGACGTGCCCGCCCTGACTTTCCACCACCTCGGAAAACTGCTCGATGAGCTTGGGCAGGGCGGCGATGGCTTGTTCCTTGACGAGACGCGCCCGATCTCGCGCCTCCTCGTACCCTGGAAACCGCGCGACGACCCGCCGGCGCTTCTCGTTGATCCCGGTCACGGCGTGCAGAAGCGCGCCTTTGAGGTTCTCATCGGCCAGGGCTCCGCGAATCTCGCGTCCGAGGTCACGCTTGCCGGTGCTCATCCGACCACCACCACGTGCAGAGCATTGGGGCCGTGCGCCCCGAGGACCAGCGTGTGGCCGATGTCGGCGGTGCGCGAAGGACCGGTTATCCAAACCCAGTCGCGCTCTCCCTGGCGGAGGCGCGCTTCGAACTGCGCGAAGGCGGTCGGTAGGTCGGCGACAATCGCCTTGGCGGGTAGCAACACGAGGTGAACCCACGGCAGCGCGCTCGCCAAGCCCCACCCACCGGGACTACCTCCCAACAGCAGGGTGCCGGTCTCGGCGATGGCGAGCTCCGCCCCCGTCAGCGACATGCGGACGTGGCGAGCCTTGTCGCCCGCCTTCTGCACGGGAATCAGATCGATGCCGTGCGCCGTGAGCAACAGCCTGAGGCCGAGCTCCTCGACCAGGCGGCTGGGCTCGTAAAGCACCTCGCGAACACCCTGCCCTTGCGCTGCGCGGGCGATGTGGGCGGCGATGGGGCGCGGCTCGTGGAGGCGTTGGACGCTACCTCCGGTATTCGCCAGGACCTTGGCGAATGTCTCCACGGGATCGACGGCAGCGGCGTGCATCCGCCAAGATTGGCCCAGGCGCGGTGCCGGTGCAACGCGGCGGTGGTAACCTTCGCCGTCTCCAGACGCTGACGAACCGCCAGACGGCCCCGCCGAGCATGCGCTACGCCTTCGTTATCGACCATAGCCGCTGCATCGGCTGCCACGCCTGCTCGCTTGCGTGCAAATCGGAGCACGACGTACCGCTCGGCTCCTACCGCACCTGGGTGAAGTACGTCGAAAAAGGCGCCTTCCCCGACGTCCGGCGCTACTTCAGCGTGCTGCGCTGCAATCATTGCGATGACGCCCCGTGCATGACCATCTGCCCGGTCACCGCGCTGTTTCGGCGCGACAACGGCATCGTCGACTTCGACCGCGACGCCTGTATCGGCTGCAAGGCCTGCATGCAGGCCTGTCCCTACGATGCGCTGTACATCCACCCCGATCACGGCACGGCGGAAAAGTGCAACTTCTGCGCTCACCGTGTCGAAAAAGAGATGGAGCCACCCTGCGCCACCGTCTGTCCGACCGAGTCTATCGTCGTCGGCGACCTCGATGACCCGGCGTCCCGCGTCTCGCAATTGGTGGCGACCAAGCGTGTCAGCGTGCGCAAGCCCGAAAAGGGAACGCGCCCGAAAGTTTTCTACATCGAAGGTGAACCCGCAGGATTGATCCCCGGTGCCGCCGACCCGCGCGGAGGCTACTTGTGGGCCGACCGCCCTGGCGCGCAGATGCCCGAGTATTCCACCGTTCGCTTCGATCCCGACCTCGACGGCCATTCCGCCGGCGGCGCGTCGTCTTCCGTCGAGGGAAGCACACCGCCCGGTGGTCGGAGACCAACCGAGCCGGGCCGCGGAGGCACCGCGCCCGCCGATTGGCTGGGATCCGACGTACCGCCCGCGGCAACGGCCCAAGCCCTCGCGGCGGCGGCCATGCAGGGAGACGCCGACTTCTTCACCGGCGCCTGGGCGGGGCTGGCGCCGACGCGCGCCGTTTACGACGTGGCCCACGCCGAGTCGCTGTGGGGATGGAAGGTTTCCGCGTACCTGTGGACCAAGTCGATCGCCGCGGGCGCGTTTCTGGTCGCCGCGTTGGCACCCTGGCTCGACGTTTCCGGCACCTTGGCAACAGCTTCGGCGCCCTCCCTGGGCCTTCTGTTCCTTGCGCTCACCGGGGTGCTGCTCGTCGCCGACCTGAAGCGGCCGTCGCGGTTCTGGACGATTCTGACCCGCCCCAATTGGGACTCCTGGCTGGCGCGCGGCGCGTTCATCATCGGCGTTTTCGGGCTGCTCGCGGTGGCCTGGAGCTCGGGGGCTCTCGCCGCCTATCTGGGGAGTGCCCGTGGAGCCGCCGTGCTGGTGTACCTCCGCTGGCCTCTCGTGGCGACGGCATTCGCCACGGCCGGCTACAGCGGCTATCTGTTCGCCCAGGCAAGGGGGCGGGACTTCTGGCAAAACCCGCTGCTCCCGGTGCACTTCTGCGTGCAGGCGATGGCGGCCGGCGCGGCGATCATCGTGCTGGTCCTGTCACACTCCGCGGAACACAGCCACCGGCTCGCCTACCTTCTGGCGGCCAGCGTGTCGCTTCTGCTGGGGATGATCGCGTTCGGAGAGGTGCTCGTCGCCCACGCCACACGCGATGGCGGGCTCGCCGCCCGCACCATGGTCCACGGCCGCTACGCCAAGCTCTTCTGGAGCAGCATGACGCTCTTCGTCATCGCCGTCGCCGGAGCAGTCCTCGGAGAGCCTGTGGGCCCGACGGCCATTGTCACGGGGACCGCCACGCTCGCCGGCCTCGCCCTCTACGAACACGCCTGGAATCTTTCCGGCCAGGCGCCACCATTGAGTTGAGAACGCATGCCTGATCGCTCCGGCAGATACCCGCAAGAGGACGACGGTTGGACGCTGAGCAGCGCTCCCGGCCCGGACAAATGGGACGACTGGGTCGAGTACGACGCCAGTGCCTGGCCGCGCAAGGTCGAGCGCCGTTACTCCCTCATCCCGACGATCTGCTTCAACTGCGAGTCTGCCTGCGGCCTGCTCGCCTACGTCGACAAGTTCAGCGGCAAAATTCGTCGTTTCGAGGGCAACCCGGTGCACCCGGGAAGCCGCGGCCGCACCTGTGCCAAGGGCCCGGCGACGATCAATCAAGTGAACGACGAGGAACGCATTCTCTACCCCATGAAGCGCGTCGGCGAGCGCGGATCGGGGCGTTGGGTGCGTGTGAGCTGGGACAGTGCCCTCGACGACATTGCCGGGCGCATGCGCAAGGCCATCGTCGAAGATCGCGGCAACGAGATCATGTATCACGTCGGCCGCCCCGGTCACGACGGGCCGATGGACCGCGTCATTCAGGCGTGGGGTGTCGATGCCCACAACTCGCACACCAACATCTGCTCGGCGGGCGCGCGACTCGGCTACGCACTGTGGCACCAGGCCGACCGCCCCTCGCCGGATCACGAGCGGGCCAAGTTCATCCTGCTGATTTCGGCGCATCTGGAGTCCGGGCACTACTTCAACCCTCATGCGCAACGAATCATCGACGCCAAATCGGGAGGAACGCAGATCGCCGTGCTCGACCCACGACTGTCGAACACGGCCTCGATGGCGGACCACTGGCTGCCGACGTGGCCGGGAACCGAGGCCGCCGTGTTGCTCGCTATAGCGAACGTCATCATCGACGAGGACCTCCACGACCGCGACTTCATTCGCCGATGGGTCAACTGGGAGGACTATCTCCGCGCCGAGCATCCGGAGGCCTACGAGCGGGCGCAGCAACTCGGCGGCTCGGCACGCGACGCCGACGGTGTCGACGTGTTCTTCGAGGTCGTCCGCGAGGTCCACAAGGAGTTCACGCCCGAGTTTGCCGCCAAGGAGAGCGGCGTGCCCGCCGAGAAGATCGTCGAGATCGCACGCGCCGTCGGCCGTGCACGCGGCGGCCTGGCGACCCACGTGTGGCGCTCGGCCGCATCCGGCAACCTCGGTGGGTGGCAGGTATCGCGCTGCCTCGAGTGGCTCGTCGTGCTCACCGGAAGCGTGGGCACGCCCGGCGGCACCAACCTCGCATCGAGGGATAAATTCGTCGCCGCGCCGTTTGCCAAGCCGCCGGCCCAGGACAGCTGGAACGAGCTCACCTGGCCGCGCGAATATCCGCTCTCGCACCACGAGCTGTCGTTTCTGCTGCCTCACTTCCTCAAGGAGGGGCGGGGCCGTCTGGACACGTACTTCACCCGTGTTTACAACCCGGCCTGGACGAACCCCGACGGCTTCACATGGATCGAGGTGCTCCGCGATGAAGAAAAGATCGGGTGCCACGCGGCGCTGACGCCGACCTGGAACGAGAGCTCCTATTGGGCCGACTACGTGCTGCCGATGGGGCTGGGCCCCGAACGGCATGACCTCATGAGCCAAGAGACGGCGGCCGGCGCGTGGATCGGCTTCCGCCAGCCTGTGCTTCGAAGATTTCGTGAAAGCAAGGGAGAGGAATTCGCCTTCACCCACGAAGCCAACCCCGGCGAGGTATGGGAAGAGGACGAGTTCTGGATCGAGCTCTCGTGGCGCATCGACCCCGACGGTTCCCTCGGGATACGGAAGTGGTTCGAGTCGCCGTATCGCGACGGCGAGAAGCTCACCGTCGAGGATTACTACCGGTGGATCTTCGAGAACAGCGTTCCGGGCCTGCCCGAAGCCGCCGCCGCCGAGCAGATGGAGCCGCTCGAGTACATGCGGCGCTACGGAGCTTTCAAGGTCACGAACGACGACTACCGATTCTACGAGAAGGAGGTCGACGACGACGACGCGGGCGTCGATGTCGACGATTCCCGACGCAGCGGGTTCGCCACGCCCTCGGGCAAGCTGGAGTTCTACTCACAAACGATGGTCGACTGGGGATGGCCGGAGCACGCGCTCCCCGGCTACATCCGCTCGCACGTGCACTGGAGTGGCCTGCAGCGCGAGGCCGGCGAAGTCGTGCTCACGCCCACCTTCCGCCTGCCCACGCTGATCCATACCCGCTCGGCGAACGCCAAGTGGCTCGTCGAGATCTCTCACCGGAACCCGCTGTGGGTGCACCCCGTGGACGCGACCCGGCTCTGCATCCAAACCGACGCCTTGGTGCGCGTGAGCACGGCGATCGGTCACTTCGTCGCACGGGCGTGGGTTACCGAAGGAATGCGCCCGGGAATCGTCGCGTGCTCCCATCACCTGGGTCGCTGGCGGCTGCCGGATTCCCCCGGGACCGACCGATGGGCGTCGGGAAGTGTCGCGCTCACGGAGGAGCCCGGCAGCGACGGCGGTGGTCGTTGGCGCGTGCGCCAGCTCGAGGGCGCACGGCCCTTCGGCTCCGACGACCCCGATTCGTCGCGCATCTGGTGGACCGATGCCGGGGTGCACCAGAACCTCACGTTTCCCGTGCAACCCGACCCGGTCTCCGGAATGCACTGCTGGCATCAGAAAGTACGCATCGGGCCCGCACATCCCGGTGACCGCTACGGCGACGTGGTCGTCGATACCGCCCGCAGCCATGAGCTCTACAAGGAGTGGCTTGCCCGGACTCGCCCTGCCCCCGGCCCCGACAACCTCCGCCGCCCCCTATGGTTTGCTCGCGCGGTACGCCCGAGCGACCAAGCCTACGAAATCAAGGATTGAAGCCGCAGCTCGCTGACCTCCGGGGCTTCAGCGTTGGCGGAGGCGTGCGC
>CAYSHI010000164.1:0-6943 GCA_964430745.1 uncultured Acidobacteriota bacterium
CGAGGAGTTGGTGATGAACGAGATGACCACGGGCGCCGGCAACGACCTCGAGCGGGTCACCGACATCGCACGTCGCATGGTAACGGAGTGGGGCATGAGCAAGCAGCTCGGCCCGCTGACGTTCGGCAGCGGCAGCGAAGAGGTCTTTCTCGGCCGCGACTTCGTGCAGCACAAGGATTATTCCGACGAGACCGCGATCATGATCGACGGTGCCATCAAGAAGATCGTCGACACCTCCTACACCACCGCCAAGGGGATTCTCGAGGAGCACACGGAGGCGCTGCACGCGGTTGCCGAAGCGCTGCTGGCTCGGGAGTCGCTCGACGGCGAAGAGGTCGCGTTGCTGGCGCACGGAAAGAGCCTGCCCGAAGTGAAGCTGCCGGGAGACGAGTATTCGCCGGGCTCCGGCGCACCCGGGCCCGAAGAGGACGCCGAGCCCGACGCCTCGAAGCACGAGGCTGCCGCTCTTCCGAGCCTCGACGAAGGCCATCCGGCCGAGGGTTAGGAGCGTAGATGTCGGAGGCCGGCGCCAGGACAGCGCGGCCTCAGCCGTCGGATCTGATCGAGAAGCTCTACCCGCACAACGCCCACGTTCTGGTCGGGTACGATCCGCTCCCGCTGCAGTTCCCGGACGACAGCTCCGGCGTTCACGAGATCGCGGCCAGCCACGGCGCCTACGCAGTGCGGCTGCAGACCGTCGACGAAGATCTGGCCACGCCTTTTCTGCAGTCGCTCGGTCGGGTCGGCGGCGCGGCGCACACGCGGTCGTGTGAGGGCAGCGAGGCGGTCGACCTCATCGTCTTTGCCTCCATGCCGCAGGTCGAGGCGCTGCGCTCGCAGCTTCTCGCCGCCAGCCCTGGTCTCTCACGACTCGCCGAGGAGCTCGTCGCCACGCTCGTCGCCTACCACCGCAACGGATTCAAGGTCCGGTGCGGCGATCGAGAGCTCGTCTGCGGCCTCTCGCCCCACATCATGGGAATCGTCAACTGCACCGACGATTCCTTCTATGAGAACAGCCGGACCGACGGCGCCGACGCGGTGGCTCGGGCCGTCGCCATGGTGCACGAGGGCGCGTCGATCATCGACGTCGGCGGCGAATCGACCCGCCCCGGCGGAGATTCTGTAAGCGCCGAGCTCGAGATGCAGCGGGTCATTCCCGTGATCGAGCGCCTGCGCGAGAAGGTCGATGTGCCGATCTCCATCGATACCTCGAAGGCCGCGGTTGCCGACGCGGCGATCCGCGCCGGCGCCACCATGGTCAACGATATTCAGGGGCTTGCCGCCGATCCGGAGCTCGCATACGTGATTGCCGAAGCCGGCGTGCCCGTGATCTTGATGCACATGCGCGGCGCGCCGGGCACAATGTACGAAGCGGCTCGCTACGGGGACCTGATTGCGGATATCGTGAGGGAGTTGCGCCTCGCGATGGGCCGGGCACTCCGAGCGGGAATCGACCCCGAGCTTACGCTCGTCGATCCCGGCATCGGGTTCGCCAAGCGGCCGCAACAGAACTTCACACTCTTGCGTCACCTGGCGGCGTTGCGCTCGCTCGGCCGGCCGATCGTGGTCGGCCCCTCGCGCAAGTCGTTCGTGGGTGCAATTCTGGACCTGCCGCCCGAAGAGCGGCTGGAGGGGACCGCCGCGGCGGTGACGGCCGCGGTGCTGGCGGGAGCGCACGTGATGCGGGTGCACGATGTAGAGGCCATGCGGCGGGTGGCCGCGGTGGCGGCGGCGATACGGAGTGAGGGAGTCGGATGGATCTCCTGATCGAGCGGCTGAGTCAGTTCGGGTGGAAGGACCTCATCGAGGTGGCGATCATCGCCTACCTCTTCTACCGCCTCCTTCTGCTGCTGCGCCACACGCGCGCCATGCGCATGGTGTGGGGTCTCGTGCTGATCGGGTTGTTCGGCTTTGTCGCCCGCGTGGCGGAGTTCCGCACCCTGGATTGGTTGCTGAGCAATGTGTACACGTACATCGTCATCGCCGTCATCGTGCTGTTTCAGAACGAGATCCGGCGCCTTCTGACCAGCCTCGGTCGAACCGCTTATTTCCGCAGCATGCGGCGTGGCGCCGACGTCGATCCCATCGACGAGATCGTCACCGCGGCCACCGGCCTGGCCGCCAACCGACACGGCGCGATCATCGTTTTCGAGCGCGAGATGTCGCTGCGGCAGTACGCCGAGGCCGGTATCACGCTGGACGCGGCGGCCTCGTACGATCTACTGGTGTCGATCTTCAACCCGGCGACGCCGCTGCACGACGGCGCCGTGATCATGCGTCAGGGCCGCATCGCCGCGGCGGCGTGCTTTCTTCCGTTGACCCTCAACCCGCGGCTGTCGAGTGAGCTGGGCTCCCGCCACCGCGCGTCGATCGGCGTGACAGAGGAGACCGACGGCGTGGCCGTGGTGGTCTCCGAGGAGACCGGCAAGATCTCCATCGTCGTCGACGGGCAGATGGAACGGGGGCTGGACGGCGGACGGCTCGGTGAGCGGCTGCGAGACCTGCTCGGCCTCAAGCCGCCGGAGCACGAAGAGGAAACGAAGCTGACCGACAGCTCCACCGACATTCCCGTCGTCAACCCCGCGGAAGTCGGCGAATGAGCATGATCCGGCGCATCATCAAGTACGTCGAGCCGCATCCCGGCGAGCACTTCAAGGACAAGGCCATCGCGGTGGCCCTGGCTCTCATGCTGTGGGTGGCGGTCAGCGCCGATGAGGGCGTGCTGCAGATCTATCAGGCGGTGCCGGTGGAGGCGGTGAATCTCCCGCCGGGGCTCGCCATCGCCGGGCCCTGGGAGGATTCGGTGACGGTGCGCGCCCGCGTACCGTCGCTCGATGTCGGCAATCTCACTTCCGGGCTGCTGAGCCCGACGATCAACCTCTCGGACGCCGTCCTCGGCGACAATTTCTTTCCCTTGTCGGCGGATGATCTCGGCGCCCCACGCGGCGTACAGGTCGTCAGCATCGACCCGGCCCAGATCCGCATCGTCGTCGAGGAAAAGGTGCGCAAGGAAGTGATCGTGGCCGCGGTCACTTCGGGCGAGCCGGCCCGCGGTTTCCAGGTCGTCGGTCGGCGCACCGATCCGCGCACGGTGTTGCTTGCCGGCCCCCGTTCGCTCATCGAGGGTCTCGAGCAAGTCGTAACCTCCACCGTCGACGTGACGGGCCGCCGTGCCGCCTTCTCGCAGGCGGTCACCCTGATCCCGGGGAACCCGCTCATCGATTTGCCGCAGCGGCGCACGGTGCAGCTCTCGATCGACATTGTGGAGCAAGCCGTGAACGAGCAGTTCGACGGCGTTCGGGTCGAAGTGATCAACAACGAGTTCAGCGTCACCGTGAATCCGGAGGAGCTCTCGGTCGTGCTCAGCGCGCCGCCTTCGGTGCTGGAACAGATCGACGTCGAGAGCATGAGAATGGTGATCGATGCCACCGGCCTGCGGCCGCAGGGGCTGGAAGACTACCGGCTCGAGCCGACGCTCGCCTTCGATCAGGAGGGCCTCGGCGCCCTCGTCGAGGTGATCGCCATCTTGCCGCAGCGTCGCATCAACGTTCACGTGTACGATCGACCGAGCCGCCAATGACAGATCCCGTTGCGCCCCTGAGCATTCGGGCGATTCCGCTCCCGCCACGTCCATGAACAACCCGGCCGCCCATGACTGATCCCGCCAACCGCGCAAAGCTCTTCGGAACCGACGGCGTTCGCGGCGTCGCCAACATCGAGCCCATGACGGTCGAGACCTGTGTGCGCCTGGGTCGATCCGCGGCGCACGTCTTCAAAGACGGCACTTACCGTCATCGCATCCTCATCGGCAAGGACACTCGTCTTTCGGGCTACATGCTCGAGAACGCGCTGGTCGCCGGGATTTGCTCGATGGGCGTCGACGCGTTGCTCGTGGGACCGTTGCCTACGCCGGGCATCGCCTACGTCACCCGAAGCCTGCGCGCCGACGCGGGCATCGTCATCTCTGCCTCGCACAATCCCTACCAGGACAACGGCATCAAATTCTTCTCTCCCGACGGGTTCAAGCTCAACGACGACACCGAGCACGAGATCGAGGAGCTGACGTTCACCCGGAGAATCGACGGCATCCGCCCGACCGCCGACGAGGTCGGCCGGGCGCGGCGTATCGACGACGCTCCCGGCCGCTACGTCGAACACGTCAAGCGCTCGTTTCCGAGCGGCCTGACGCTCGAGGGACTCAATGTCCTCATCGACTGCGCCAACGGTGCCGGCTACAAGGTGGGGCCGTGGATTCTGGAGGAATTGGGGGCGGCCCGGGCGACGCAGGGAGTCGAGCCGAACGGCATGAACATCAACGCGGGCGTGGGCTCGATGCATATCGAGGCGGCGGCGCAGAGGGTGCGCGAGCTCGGCGCCGACGTCGGCATCTGTCTCGATGGCGACGCCGACCGGTGCCTTCTCCTCGACGAGAAAGGCGGTGTCGTCGACGGTGACCACGTTTTGGCGATATGCGGCCGTGCCTGGAAAAAGAAAGGCACACTGGCCAACGACAAAGTGGTCGGCACGGTAATGAGCAACCTGGGCCTCGATCGCTCGCTTGCCGAGGTCGGCGTTACCGTCAAGCGGACGCGCGTCGGCGACCGTTTCGTTGTCGAGGCCATGAAGGAAGGCGGCTACAACCTCGGCGGCGAGCAATCCGGTCACACGGTATGCCTGGACTACGCCACCACCGGCGACGGTATGGTAACGGCGATGCAGGTGCTGAGCGTCATGGTAGAAACCGGCAAGCCCCTCTCGGAGCTCGCCGCCTGCATGATGAAGATGCCGCAGGTCCTCGAGAACGTCGAGATCCGCGAGCGCACACCCATCGACCAGCTCCCCAACGTGATGGAAGCCATCAAGGACGTCGAGGCGACTCTGGGGAACCGGGGTCGCGTGCTGGTTCGCTACTCCGGCACCCAGCCGCTGGCGCGAGTGATGATCGAAGGGGAGGACGAGACGAAGATCCGCGAGCTCGCCGCATCGGTTGCGGCGGCCCTGCGCGACGCGGTTGGAGACGACTAGCCATGTCCTATTCCGTATTCCTCGGTGTCAACATCGATCACATCGCCACGCTGCGGCAGGCTCGCGAGGCGCCCGAGCCCGACCCCGTGCAGGCGGCGGCCTTCGCCGAGCTCGGCGGTGCCGACGGCATCACTGTGCACCTCCGCTCCGACCGTCGACACATCAACGAGCGCGACGTGAAGCTGCTGGCCGCTACCGTCAAGACGCATCTCAACGTCGAGATGGCGGCCACCGAAGAGATGATCGGCATCGCCCGTGAATGCCGCCCCGACAACGTCACCCTCGTGCCCGAGCGCCCCGAGGAGGTCACCACCGAGGGCGGGCTCGACGTTGCCGGCGACCCGCAGCGCATTCGTGCAGCCGTCGACGCGATTCGCGCCATGGACATGACCGTGGCGATCTTCCTCGATCCCGACCCGGCGCAGATCGACGCGGCCGCCGAGGTGGGCGCCGACCAGATCGAGATCAACACCGCCGCCTATGCCGACGCCACCGAAACGCGAAAGGCGGCCGCCATCGAGATCGAGCGACAGAAAGTCGCCCAGGTCGCCGCACGCGCCCAGGCCGAGGGGCTGCGCGTCGCCGCCGGCCATGGTCTCAACTACCGCAACGTCCGCTCCATTGTCGCCATCCCGCAGATCTTCGAGCTCAACATCGGCCACAACATCGTCGCGCGGTCGACCTTTGTCGGGCTCGAGCGGGCGGTGGCGGAGATGAAGGCGCTGCTGGTTCGATAGGCCGAGCGCGAGTGCATGAAGCAGGGCAGGATCGGATGAGACACGCTGAACGCCCGGGTGTCGAAGGATCCTCCCCCGAGCCGGAAGACGGCAGAGGCGGCTCTCGGAAGACCCGGGGTTGTCTGGCAGCACGGCGGCAGTCAAGGTACAATTCGGCGGTCGTCGCGGGCGGTTAGCTCAGCTGGGAGAGCGCCTGCCTTACAAGCAGGAGGTCACTGGTTCGAGCCCAGTACCGCCCATCTCGTCTCGACCTCCTGCGCGCACGCGAGTATTGAGAGTTTAGGCGGGGCCGTGGTGTAGCCTGGTTACCACGCCGGCCTGTCAAGCCGGAGATCGCGGGTTCAAATCCCGTCGGCCCCGCCTCTTTGAAAAGTGCCTGTCGCGAAGCTGCACGTCGCATCCGCGGCGGCGCGGCACGATCTGCGGCGTTGCACCTCCTCGACATAGCCTCCGACTATGCCTGCGTCGGCGCGCCTTGCAGCTCGTACCGCGGCGCTCGCGGCTGCTCCATGCATCTTCGCGACAGGCACTTTTCGATTTCGTTTTAGAGGGTGCTCTGCGGCACGGCCCCGCCGTCATCTTCCTCGCGCCCTGTGGCGGTGCCTGCATAACGGCTACACTTCTGTCGGCTCTTCTCCCGACAGGAAGCCATCATCGTGGTGGGCAAAACCATCGGTCATTACGAGATCCTTGAACCGCTCGGCAAGGGCGGTATGGGTGAGGTGTACCGCGCCCGCGACACCAAGCTCGAACGCGATGTCGCCATCAAGGTTCTACCGGAGGACTTCGCTACTGATCCTGACCGGCTCGCTCGATTGCAGCGTGAGGCAAAGCTGCTCGCGGCGCTGAACCACCCCAGCATCGCCACCGTCCACGCGCTCGAGGGGAAAGAAGGGGCGAGCTTCCTCGTACTCGAACTGGTGACCGGTGAGTCGCTAGAACGGAAGCTGGCCCGGGGACCGTTGCCCGTCGAGAAAGCGCTCGATATCTGCAGGCAAATCGCCGAGGCGCTGGAGGCGGCCCACGGCGAGGGGATCATCCATCGAGACCTCAAGCCGGCCAATGTGCTGGTTACTCCCGACGGACGCGCCAAGGTACTCGACTTCGGCATCGCCAAGAGCATGCAGGTGGACGCCGGGGTGGCCGCGACCGCACACGCGACGAATCTGACCGTCGCGGGA
>CAYSHI010000165.1:0-3707 GCA_964430745.1 uncultured Acidobacteriota bacterium
CTCGCCGTCGTCACCGAGTCTGCCGGCTCCAACCGCGACGACCTTGGCCTCGAGCGGCTTCTCCTTGGCGGTATCGGGGATGATGATGCCGCCCCGCACTTCTTCGTCGGCCTCCAGGCGCTGGGCCAGGATCCGATCTCCTAGGGGTGTCACATTTGCCATCGCTGACAAGCCTCCATCCGGATATACAGGCGACGCGATCAGGTTGCGGTGGGGTCGTGTCTCAACGCACAACGAGCCGAACGATCGCGCGCCACCTTTTGAAATCGAACGTTTTCGGAGTCCCCAGGACGGCAACTCCGCCGACCGTGATACGGCCAAATACCGCAGCCGGGCGAGAACCCGGCTGCTTGGCCTAATGTTAAGGAGCCGCTCGACGACCGTCAAGCGATCTGGCGCCGGCAGGTTCGGCTTTGGAGGTAGACGGGAGGGCGGGGAGATCGAAGCTGCCCTTCGCGTGAGGTGCGAGTACTTGAGCGGCTGCGCCGCGTCTGAGGTAGACGGGAGGGGCGTGATCTCGATGCTGCCCTTCGCGTGAAGTGCGGGTATTCGAGCGGCTTCGCCGCGCTTGCGGATCGCAAACACACGCGAGAGGACAGCATCGAGAACACGCCCCTCCCTCAGATCTGATGCGCCGAGTTGGACCTGCCACGTCCCGCATCTGCCCGGCCGAGACGACTCCCCCTGCCAACCATGGAACGTTGGCGACGACTCGAAGGGAGAATTCTCCGGCGCCCGTAGGCGGCCGAGCGCGAGTGCATGAAGCAAGGCAGGACCGAAGGAGACACGCTGAACGCGCGGGCACCGGTGAATTCTCCCCCGAGCCGGAAGACGGCAGAGCCGGCTTTCGGGAGATGCCGAGGCCTCGACATCGTCTCGCTGCTGGTGCCTGAGTAGTTACTCCCCGCTTGATCGGCCGGGCGGAGGTGTCGGTGGGCAGCGGGCGTTCAGCGGGTCAGAGAAGGGGCTGCCTGGCGCCAGGCGCTCGCGCTCGGCCGCCTATGCTGCCCGCCGATACCTCCGGCGGACGGCGGTCAGTGGCATGGCCATCTCAGGGACACAGGGTCGCCAGCGGGGTGCGTTTGGGCAGGGAGCCTCGTCTTGACGGGACCGATGCAGAGGGTCGGGTCGGGGCAGTGATGCCCTGTAGCGTGTACTGCGAACCACAGACGTGGCGAAGCCGCTCAAGTACCCGCACCTCACGCCTAAGGGCATCGCTGCCCCGACCCGACCCGCCTAGCACCCACGTTCCCGTCCACGACCCAGGCCGTCCAAACCCCACTCCCATGCGAACGCGGTTCCACCCAGATCCCATGCGGCCACATGCGTCAGGCCGAGAACGGAAGCGGTGTGCGGGAGCTAGTCGCGAGACAGCTCCACGATCTCGAGCTGCGGCTCAGCGCGCCCCTGCCATTGGTTGATCGTCAGCTTGGCGACGAGGTCGACACGGTCGCCTGCCTGCAACTCGTCGGCGAGCTCCGCTCGACGCCACGCGAGGGCATCGACGCGCCGTTCGCCCGTGCCGACGCGGATCTTGAGGTGCTGTGCCTTCAGCACTTGCGGCGCCGCCGCCAAGCGCAGATCACGAAACATCAGGCGCGGCCGCGGATTGCCGATGCCGAACGGGGCCAAGCGCTCCAGCTCACGGGCGACGGCAAGCATCGAGTCGTCGATCTCCAGCTCCGCGTCGCAGACCTCCTTCGCGGAACGTGCCATGGCGGCCGCGAGCTCATCCCCCGCCGTCGCCGCCAACGCCTCTCGTAGCGGCTCCACGTTGGCGCGCTCGAGCTGCAAACCGGCCGCCTGGCGATGGCCGCCGTACTCGTCGAGAAGCTCGGCGACGCAACCGAGCGCTCCCACGATGTTGAACCCCGGGATCGAGCGCGCCGAGCCGTAGGCGCCGCTATCGTCGACGGCGAGCACCACCGCAGGCTTTCCCCAAGCCTCGACCAATCGGGAAGCGACGATGCCGATGACGCCCCGGTGCCACCCCTCCCCGGCAACGACGACCACCGAGGTGTCGTCGCCGGGTCGCTGCAGCAACGCCTCCTCGAGAACCTCTGCCTCGATCTCCCGACGGCGGCTGTTGGTATCGTGCAGCAGCTTGGCGTAGCGTCGCGCCACACCGGGATCGGCGGCGAGAAACATCTCCACGGCGTCCTTCGGATGACCGAGCCTGCCGATAGCGTTGATGCGGGGCGCGATGCGGAATCCGATATCGGTGGCGGTAATCGGGGCTCGCACGCCGGCCAGCTCCATGAGCGCCAACAGGCCCGGGTTGACAGTCTCGGCAAGGGTCGAGAGTCCGTGGTGCGTCACGACGCGATTCTCCCCCGTCAGCGGCACCATGTCGGCTACCGTCCCGAGGGCAACCAGCTTGAGCAAGGCGGTGCCGCGAAAGCCCTTGGGATGGCGTTCGAGGACCCCACGGGCGAGCTTGAACGCTACGCCGACCGCCGCCAGATCGTCCTCGGGGTAGCCGGCGTCGGGAAGCCGAGGATTCAGAATCGCAAACGCCGGGGGGATCTCGCCACCGGGCTCGTGATGATCGGCGATGATCAGATCGATGCCCAGCTCGCGGGCACGCTCGGCGGCGGCGTTGGCGGTAATGCCGCAGTCGACCGCCACGACAATCCGCGCTCCCATCTCGTGGGCACGATCGATACCGGAAGGCTTGAGGCCGTAGCCGTCATCGATGCGATGGGGCACGAGATAATCGATGTCGGCGCCGAGAGCCCGCAACGCCACCAGGAGCACGACGGTGGCCGTGATGCCATCGACATCGTAATCGCCATGGACCACGATACGCTCGTTCGCGCGGATTGCGGCAAGCAGCCGATCGACGGCCGCCTCCATCTGGTGAAACGCGAACGGTGAGTGGAGCTCGTCGAGCGTGGGGTGGAGAAACGCCTGCGCCGCGTCGACACCGTCGATGCCCCTTCCGGCAAGAACGCGAGCGGTGGTGGGAAGCAGCCCCAGCTCGCGCTCGAGAAGGGCGGCGACGGCGGGGTCGTGCTCGCGAAGTATCCAGGACGAAGGCGGCAGAGCTCCTACTCCTCGAGGCCAGTCAACGCCCCCATGCCGCGGAACTTGCGGTAACGCTTCTCGATCAGCGCCTCCGGGTCGACCCCCGACAGCTCGTCGAGCTGACGCTCGAGCGTGGCGCCGAGCGCCGAAGCGACGGCCTCGGCGTCGTTGTGGGCGCCGCCCTCTGGTTCGGGGACGATCTCATCGACCAATCCCAGCTCGACGAGATCCGGCGAGGTCAGTCGCAGGGCCTCCGCGGCCTCTTCGGGGTGGTCCTGATCGCGCCACAGGATCGACGAGCAGGATTCCGGCGAGATGACGGAATAGGTGGCGTACTGGAGGATGTTGACGCGGTCGCCGACGCCGATGCCGAGAGCCCCTCCGCTGCCACCCTCACCGATGACGGTGACGATGATCGGCACCCGGAGGATGGCCATCTCGCGCAGGTTCTTAGCGATGGCCTCGGCTACGCCGCGGGCCTCCGCGCCGGAGCCCGGGTATGCGCCCGGGGTGTCGACGAACGTGAAGATCGGCCGGGAGAACTTCTCCGCCATCTTCATGACCCGAAGAGCCTTGCGGTAGCCCTCCGGGTGAGGCATACCGAAGTTTCGGTGCAGCTTGGCCTTGGTGGTGCGTCCCTTCTGCTGACCGACGACGCAAACGGGCCGACCGTTGAACTC
>CAYSHI010000166.1:0-14641 GCA_964430745.1 uncultured Acidobacteriota bacterium
CTGGCCCTCGGCATCGATGACGTGCCACTCACGCTTGATTGTCTTGCCGGAAGGAAACGGTGTGCTCATGATGGTTACCTACTCGTCGGAGCCGACCTGCTGCCCCATCTTCGCCTTGTCTTCTTCGGTTACGGCCTTCAACGACAAGCGAATGCGGTCGCGCTCGTCGATGTTGACGACCTTCACCACCAGCTCGTCGCCTTCGTTGACGTACTCGCGCACATCCTTGACGTGGTGCTCGGCGACCTCGGAAATGTGCAACAACCCGTCTGTCCCTGGGAGGATCTCGACGAACGCGCCGAAGTCCTTGATCGAACGAACCGTGCCGGCGTAGAGCTTGCCGACCTCGGCCTCTGCGGTCAGGCCCTCGATGATCGCAAGCGCCTTCCGGCCCGCCTCGGTATCGGTAGCTGCGATCTGTACCGTGCCGTCGTCCTCGACGTTGATCCGGCAGCCCGTGTCCTCCTGAATGCCGCGGATGATGCGGCCTCCCGGTCCGATGATGTCGCGGATACGGTCGACGGGGATCTTGATCGCCAGGATCCGCGGTGCGTATCGGCTGGTCTCGGTGCGCGGCTCGGAGATGGCTTCACGCATCTTCTGCAGGATGTGGATGCGGCCTTCACGCGCCTGCTCGAGCGCCTGAGCGAAGATCTCGCGCGACAGCCCGGTCGCCTTGATATCCATCTGCATGGCGGTGATGCCATGCGGAGTGCCGGCCACCTTGAAGTCCATGTCGCCGTTGTGATCTTCCTCGCCGGCGATGTCGGACAGGACGGCGTAGTTGTCGCCCTCTTTCATCAGACCCATGGCGATTCCCGCTACCGGCGCGCCGATGGGTACACCGGCGTCCATCAGCGACAGGGTCGCGCCACATACGGATGCCATCGACGACGAGCCGTTGGACTCGAAGATGTCGGAGACGATGCGCAGGACATAGGGGAAATCCTCTTCGTCGGGAAGGATCGGCTGGACCGCGCGCTCCGCGAGCGCTCCATGACCAATTTCGCGGCGGCCCGGACCACGCAGAAAACGCGCCTCGCCGACGGAAAACGGCGGGAAGTTGTAGTGCAGGTAGAACTTCTTCCACCACTCGCCGCCGTAGTTCTCCATCTTCTTGGAGTCGTCGGCGGTGCCGAGCGTGGTGCTCACGAAGGCCTGCGTCTCGCCGCGCGTGAACAGCGCCGAGCCGTGCACTCGCGGCGCTACTCCGACCTCGCAGTTGATCGGCCGGATCTCGTTGAACTCGCGCCCGTCCGCCCGCACACGATCGTCGAGGACGCCCGTCCGCGTGACCTTCTTGACGACACCGTAGAAGGACTCCTTGAAGTCGGCGGCGTACTCGGCTTCCTCGTCGTCGAGGGCATCGAGCATGCCGGCCCGCAGATCGTCCATGGCATCGCGCTGGGCGATCTTGTCGCGGATTCCGAGGGCTTCCTTCACCTTGCCGCCAACGCGCTCTTCTACCTTGGCGACGATGGCGGGGTCGATCTCGTAGGGCTCGAACGGCCGCTTGACCGGCTGGAGTTGGTCGTAGAGTCGCTGCTGCATGTCGATGAGCGCTTCGATCGACGGCTGGGCGAATTCCAGGGCGTCGAGAATGTTCTCTTCGGAGACTTCCTTGGCGCCCGCCTCGAGCATCACGACCGCTTCGCGGCGCGCCGCGAGAATGAGGTCGAGGTCGCTCTCGGCGATCTGGCTGCGGGTCGGGTTGATGATGAACTCGCCGTCGACCATGCCGACTCGCACGGCCGCGATGGGAGTGTTGAACGCAATCGGCGAGCAGTACAGGGCGGTCGACGCCCCGGTGATGCTCAGCACGTCCGGCATGATCTCCGGATCAGAGGACAGAACGTTGCCGATGACCTGGGTCTCATGCCGGTAACCCTTGGGGAAAAGAGGCCGGATCGGGCGATCCGTCATTCTCGAGGTGAGAATCTCCACCTCGGTCGGGCGTCCCTCGCGCTTGAAGAAGCCACCGGGGATGCGCCCGCCGGCGAACGTATTCTCGCGATACTCGCAGGTCAGGGGCAAAAAGGGCATGTCCTTCGGCTTGCGATCCGCAACCGCCGTGACCATGACCATGGTGTCGCCGTATGTGATCACCGCCGCGCCATCCGCTTGGCGCGCCAGCTTGCCCATCTCGATCGTCAGCTCGCGGCCGCCGATCTCTACCGATTCACGAATAACCATGCTGTATATGTTCTCCTCACCGCCGGGCTCACCAGTAGGGGCCCTCTCCTGTGACGCGTAACGCTTTCCGCAGAATGCCGGGATCCCGGCCGGAGGGAGGAGCAACTCGCGAGGAGTGCCGTTTGTTGGCGACCACGTCGCCGGATTGTCCCTTCGCCGCTTCCGCTTCCCGCAATCTCCGCCAGTCGATATCCGATCGACCGCTATACGCTCCGCAACCGCACCGCTTCAGGCGGGCAACCCTTTGCCCGACCCGATGTGGACTTACTTCCGCAACCCCAGGCTCGAGATAACGGCCTGGTAACGATCGTTGTCGATCTTCCGCAAGTAGTCGAGGAGGCGGCGCCGCTTTCCGACCAGCATCAGCAGGCCACGCTCCGTCGCGTGGTCCTTCTTGTTTACCTGCAGATGAGAGGTCAAGTGACGTATGCGTTCGGTCAACAAGGCGACCTGAACTTCGGGCGAGCCCGTGTCCGTCTCGTGGCGTCCGTACTCCGCAACTGTTTCCTGTGTCGTCATCTCAGCCAAAAAGGGTGGAATCAAAGAAAAACTTCGGATGGCGGGCAAACCTCGCCTGCACCATTTGGAGAAGGGGAAGGTAACATGGGCCCTGCGACGTGTAAACCGCCACGCAGGGGCATCATCGAAGCACGATACGCGGTTGCACGAGCCCGCCGGGGACCATCTCACCGGCCGCGATCATGAGGCCGCCGTCGTCCACGACACGAACCCAGCTCTCGTCGTTCGAAGCCGCCGCAACGGCCCGGGCCACGCCGGGGCGTCGCTCGACGATCCATCCCGCCTCCACGACGCCGCCGTTTGCCACCGCTTCCGCCCCCTCGGCGGACACCACCGCCATGGGCCATTGCGGCACCATGTCGACAACCGGCACTACCCGGGCACGCAGCTCATCGGGGCTGAGCTCCTCGATCTCGGCCCAGCTAACGGCCGTATCGAGGCCGAACGATCCGCTGTGCGTGCGGCGCAGTGCGGCCAGATGGGCGGGGCATCCCAGCGCCGAGCCGAGATCATGGGCGAGGGTGCGAACATAGGTTCCGGCGCCGCAGTGGATCCGTACGTGAACCTCGTCCGCGGAGAGCTCGATGAGATCGGCGGCGTGAACGTGGATCGTCACCGGCTTGGGCTCGATCTTCTCGCCCCGCCGGGCGCGACGATACGACGGCTGCCCACGGACTTTCTTTGCGGAGTACACCGGCGGTATCTGCTGTTGTGTGCCGACAAAGGACCGCAGCACCTCTTCGACGTCCGCGGCTTGAAGGCTCGGCGGCGACACCGGCTCTGCGACCGGTTCGCCCTCCGCATCGTATGTGTCGGTGGCCCAGCCCAGCTTCACGACGCCCTCGTAGACTTTGTCGTGCCCCTGAAGGAAGCGGGCCATACGGGTGGCGGAACCAACGCACAGAAGCAGTACGCCGGTGGCCTGTGGATCGAGCGTTCCGGCATGTCCCGCCCGCTCGCCGAGGATGCGGCGTACGCGCTCGACCACGTCGTGCGACGTGGGCCCGGAGGGTTTGTCGACGACGATCAATCCGCTGATCCTGGGAGAGCTCAATACGACCTCCCCTCATCAGACCCGTCGGCCGCGCCGGCGCATGCATCCAGGGCCTCGCGCACAGCGCCGAGCACGACACCCTTGGCCTCGTCGAGGTTGCCCTTCACCAGGCAGCCCGCTGCGCGCGGGTGGCCGCCGCCACCGAAGGACGCGGCGATCGCGGCGACATCAACGGAACCGTCGGAGCGAAGGCTGACGCGAAACTGCCCCGCCTCCACCTCCTTGAACAGGGCCGCGACGCTCACGCCCTCGAGCGCCTGCCCCTGATTGACGATGCCCTCGGTGTCCGGCTTTCCCGGGCTCAACGCCAGCGTCTCGTGATGCAGCGCCATCGAGGCAACGCGGCCATCCGGATCGACGATCAGACTCGCGAGCCCGGCTGCCAGGAGGCGAATCTTGTCGCGAGGCACGTTGTCGTAGACCGCCTCGGCCACGACCGAGGGGTCGACGCCGCAGTCGACGAGCTCGGCACATACCCGAAAGGCCTCGGCGTCCGTGTTGGAGTAACGAAAAGAGCCGGTGTCCGTGAGGACAGCAACGTACAGGTGAGTCGCGATGGCCTTCGTGATCTCGCAGCCGAGCGCTTCGAGGAGTTGGTAGACCATCACCCCCACGGCGGCGACGTCCGGGTTGACCCAATTGACATCACCGAACTCGGGATTGTTCGCGTGGTGATCGATATTGACGATCAGGCGGCCATCGAGACCCTCGATCCCCGAACGGGCGACGTCGCTGCACTCCATGAGGACAGCTACCGGATAGCCCTCCGGCGCCTCGTGCGAGACGACGATGCGCTCGCTCTCGGGCAGGCGCAAGTAGGCGGTAAACAGGGGGTCGGCGGAGAGGACCTCCGCCCTCTTGCCGAGCTGCTCGAGACCGAGGGCAAGGGCAAGCGACGACCCGAGAGAATCGCCGTCCGGGTCTCGGTGCCCCGCGATGATGAAATCGTCGTGACGCCGCAGAACGTCGATGATCTCGTCCATTTTCGCCTGATCCGGAGCATCCGATCCTGAGTC
The DNA here is from genome assembly GCA_964430745.1 of uncultured Acidobacteriota bacterium. Taxonomy (GTDB): domain Bacteria; phylum Acidobacteriota; class UBA890; order UBA890; family UBA890; genus CBDCGW01. The sequence goes on from CAYSHI010000166.1 coordinate 4,783, forward strand.
CGGCGCCCCCCCGTCGGACGCCGCGCCATGCTCGTGTGCCGAGGCCCCGTCGTCGAGCGACGTGGAACCTTCATCTTCTCCGCCCGCCCCGGCCTCGTCGAGGAGGGAGTCGATGCGTTCGCTGTTGTCGAGCGTTTCGTCGAGGGTGAAGCGAAGCTCCGGCACGTGGCGCAGCCGAAGGCGCCGACCGACTTGGGAGCGGAGAAAACCGGAAGCGCGCTCGAGCGCCTCGAACGACTCCTTCGTCTGATCCTCGTCGCCGAAGATGCTGACGTACACGCGCGCGTAGTTGAGATCGCGCGAGGCCCGGACCTCGGTCACGGTGACGAAGCCCACGCGCGGATCCCGCACCTCGTGTTGGATCAAATCGGCGAGCTCGACGCGGAGCTGGTCACTGATACGTTGCTGGCGAAACTGGGCCATCTTGATCCTTAGAAGAACTCCACCTCGACGGATACCAGTTGTGCGTCGGCTTGGCGCTCGGCCTCGCTAAGCACTTTCTGGAATACCCGATCGAGGGGCACGCGATCGACGCCGAGGGTCACGATGCCGATCACCGATCGTTGCCACAGGTCGTGGTGCTCGATCTCCGAAACCGCCACGTTGAAGCGCTGCGACACCCGGGTCCGGAACGAATTGAGAAACCTTCGCTTCTCCTTCAAGTTACGACAGGCGGGCAGGTGAAACTCGAGCGTGCAAAGACCGATGATCATGGACGGTCGCGATCAATTTCCGCGCTCTCGGGGCGACGAGCGCGTCTCCAGGCCGGGGCCAATCGGATCAGCATCGCGGCGCCGGCATGCCGCCGACTTAGAGCTTCGCCTCGAGCTCTTCCAGCTCGAAAGCCTCGATGGCGTCGCCGATCTTCACGTCGGAGAAGTTGGCAATGGCGATGCCGCATTCGAATCCCTGCTGGACCTCGGGAACATCGTCCTTGAACCGCCGCAACGAACCAACCTTGCCCTCGAAGATGATGACCGAGTCGCGCACCAGGCGCACCCGCGCGCTGCGCGTGATCTTGCCCTCGGTTATGTAGCAGCCGGCGATGGCGCCCACTCGCGGAATACGAAACGTATCGCGCACCTCGGCCGAGCCCACCGCCGTCTCGCGAAACTCCGGCCGGAGCTTGCCAATCATGGCCTGCTTGAACTCGTCGAGAAGGTGATAGATGACGGTGTAAAGCCGCAGGTCGACACCTTCGCGCGAGGCGATCTCGGCAACGCCGCGCTCGGGTCGCACGTTGAACCCGACGATGATGGCGTTGGAGGCGGACGAGAGCAGGACATCCGATTCCGTGATGCCGCCGGGCGCGGCGTGGATGATGTTGACCTCGACCTTTTCGCCGGAGAGCTTTGATAGCGAGTCCCTGAGTACCTCTATGGAACCGCGGGCGTCGGCTTTGATGAGGACCGGCATCTCGATACGCTCGCCCTGGCGCAATTGAGTGTGCAGATCTTCCAGCGTCAACCGACTGCCGACGGCGAGCGATTCCTGCCGCTGCCGATCCTGGCGAATGTCGGAGACCTTGCGAGCCAATGTCGCCGCCTCGACCACCTGGAAGTGGTCTCCGGCCTCGGGAACTCCACCGAGGCCCAGCACCTCGATCGCCGTCGACGGACCGGCCTCTTTGAGCTGGTCGCCGCGGTCGTCCACCATGGCCCGCACCTTTCCGCTCTCCGCACCGGCCACGAGATTGTCACCGACCTTCAACGTTCCCTCACCGACGACGAGCGTGGCCACGGCGCCCCGCTGACGATCGAGGCGGGCCTCGAGAATGGTGCCGCTCGCCGGCACGTCGGTGCTCGCCTTGAGCTCGGCCAGCTCCGCCGTCAGAGCGATCATCTCGAGTAGGTCGCCGAGGTTCTGCTTGAGCTTGGCGGACACCTCGACGGTGACGGTATCTCCTCCCCAGCTTTCGGGGGCCAAGTTGTTTTCCGCCAGTTGCTGCTTGACGCGATCGACGTTCGCGTTCGGCCGATCGATCTTGTTGATGGCGACGATGATCGGCACTTCCGCGGCGCGAGCGTGATCGATAGCTTCGATGGTCTGGGGCATCACCCCGTCGTCTGCGGCCACGACCAGAACAACGATGTCCGTAACCTGCGCGCCGCGCAGCCGCATGCGGGTGAACGCTTCGTGGCCCGGCGTATCGATGAACGTGATCCGGCTGCCGTCATGCTCGACCATCGAGGCGCCGATGTGCTGCGTGATGCCTCCCGCTTCGCGGTCGGCCACGTTGGTAGCGCGGATCGAGTCGAGCAACAGTGTCTTGCCGTGATCGACATGCCCCATGATCGTGACCACGGGGGAGCGTAGCGTCAGGTCTTCTCGATCAGCCACCTGGGCATCGCCCAGCAGCACTTCGTCGGCGCGCAGCTCGCGCGCCTCCACGCCGAAATGACCTGCGATCGCGATCGCCGCGGCAACCTCCAGCGGCGCGTTCACGTTGGCCATGACGCCGCCCTGCATCAACTCACGCAGCACATCCGTGGGGGCGAGACCCAGCTTTACGGCCAGCTCCTTGACCGTCGTACCATCCTCGACCGTTACGGTGCCGTCGGCTGCGGTAACCGGGTCCGGGGTCGGCATCGGCGCCGGCTCGGGCTCCGGTGCAGGTTCGGGAGCCGGCGTCGGCTCGGGCGTTGCCGCGGGCGCCGATTCCGGCTTCGGCTCGGCCGCAACATCGGGCTTCGCTGCTTCCGTCTCCTCCGCAGGCGCCTCTTTCACGGTTGAGCCCGCGTCATCGGCCGTCTTCGCGGCCTTCGTCTTGGTTACCGTCTTTGCGGCGGCCTTCTTCGTCGTCTTCTTCTTTGCTGCTGTTTTCTTCTTCGCCGCAGGCGTCTTCTTTGCCTCCGCGGCGGTTGTCGCGGCCTTCTCGGGATCTGCGGGCGCGCTCTTGCCCAGGCTCGCCGCGACACGCGCGCCGTCCTCCTCGCTTACCGCGGAATGGACGCTCGTAAGCTCCAGACCGAGTTCGTTGAGCGCGGCCAGAGCCTCCTTGCTCTCGATACCGAGCTTCTTTGCCAGCTCATAAACACGCATGGACTCTTGTTGCTCCTCGGCTTCGCTCAGGCGGGAGCCTCGACGACCTCTTCCTCGTCGGTGTCGGAGGACTCCGATCCGACGGCGGCGTCGTCTTCGCTCTCATTCGGAGCCTCGGTCACGGCGGCTTCGTCAACGGCCGCCGGTTCCTCGGCAAGATCGGTTTCAACTTCAATATCGGGCGCCGCGGCCAGTCCGGAGAGAACCGCGGCGGTATCAATCAGGGCGTGCTTCTCAGGGGCCGCAGGCTTCGCCGGCTTTGCGACAGACTCTTCGGACACGTCGGCGGACGGCCCCCGATCGGGCGTCTCCGGCTCTTCCTTGACCGAGCCGGCGAGCGCCTCCGCCGCCGCTGCCAATATCTTCCCGGCGCCGACTGGGCCGATTCCCTCGATTTCGGTAAGTGCGTCGACCCCGCCGTCGACAACGTCTCCAACGTTCTTGACGCCGGCAGCGATCATCGCTTCCGCGGTCTTGCCGCCCACTCCCTCGAGCGACTCGACGGGCTCTTCCCGCGCGGCCATCTGCGCGAGGGCCATCTCCACTTCTTTCTTCTTGTCTTGTTCGCTCTTGATGTCGATCTTGGCGTTCAGCAGCTTGCCGGCCAGACGGACGTTCTGGCCTCGCTTGCCGATGGCCAGCGAGAGCTGGTCTTCGTCGACCACTACCTCGAGATGCCGCTCCTCACTGTCGATGACCGCCACACGGTTGACCCGCGCCGGCTTGAGCGAGTTGATGGCGTACTGCTGCAGGTCGGCCGCCCACTGCACGATGTCGATCTTCTCGCCGCGCAACTCACGAATGATCGACTGCACCCGGGAGCCCCTCATTCCCACACACGCGCCTACCGGATCGACGTCCGGCTCGGTGGAGTGAACCGCGACCTTGGCCCGGTCGCCGCCCTCACGCACCGCACCCTTGATGCTGACGGTTTCGTCGTAAATCTCCGGCACCTCCATCTCGAAGAGGCGCCTGAGGAGATCGGGAGCGACGCGCGATACTACGACCTGCGGACCGCGCGACACCTTGAGTACGTCGACGATGACCACTCGGATGCGGTCGCCGATGTTGTAGTGCTCGGCACGCGATTGCTCGCGCCGCGGCAACAAGCCCTCCGTGCGACCCAGATCCACGACCATGTCGCCACGCTCGAAGCGCTTCACGAGTCCCGTGATCAGCTCCCCGGTGCGCTCGATGAACTCGTCGAAGATGTTCTCCCGTTCGGCGTCGCGAACCTTCTGGAAAATGACCTGCTTGGCGGCCTGGGCGGCGATACGTCCCAGATCCTCGGCTTCCCGTGGAATCTCGACGGAGTCTCCCACCTTGGCTTCGGCGTCGAACTCGTGCGCACCGTCCTCGCTGATTTCCAGATCCGCGTCTTCGACCTCTTCCACGACCTGCTTGACGGCGAACACCTGCACCTCGCCGGTCTCGCGATTGAGCGTGGCGCGGTGCTCCTCTTCCGTCTTGTGGAACTTCTTCGAGGCGACCGCCATCGCCTCCTCGACGGCCTCGATGATGACGTCGGGAGGAATGTTCTTCTCGCGCCCGATCTGCTCGATTGTCTGCAGCAACAAACGCGACATTATGGTTGCCAACTAGTAGTGATCAATTTTGCCAAATTCCTAGAGTTGGGGATCCAGACGGGCCTTGCGGACCTTCTCCAGCGGAATATCGAACCGCTGTCCGACGTCGTCGGCAACCGTCACGATCTCGTCCTCGAGCTTCTCGAGCGTGCCGCGAAAACGGCGTCGTCCGAGCACCGGGGCGCTGGTCTGAATGCGTACCGGCTCGCCCGCGAAGCGTTGATAATCCTCCGGAGTGATCAAAGGCCGATCGAGACCGGGGGAAGAAACCTCGAGGTGGTAGGCGTGCGGGATGAAGTCCTCGACGTCGAGCACCGCCGAAACCTGACGGCTCACGGCGGTGCAATGTTCGATCGTGACGCCATCCACGTGGTCGATGAACAAACGCAGGACCCAGCGCTCCGCGTCGCGCACGTATTCGCAGTGCACGAACTCGCAGCCCTCCCGGGCTGCCACGCGCGCCGCCAGTGGGGCAACGCGCTCTTCGACCGTCGGCGTCTCGACCACGTAGCCTCCCCGAACTGTAGGCAAAGAAAAAAGCGGGCCGGGGCCCACTCCGTGCGAACACCCATTAAGTTACCGGGAGAAGGTACCAAAAGGTCCCCGTTCTTTCAACGCGACGCCGGGCCGCAGGCGGCCCCACAAGGCCGATTTCCGCCCTCGCACCGCGGCGGGTAACATGTTCCGAGCACGGGTCGAGACGCACCGAGGCCGTGGCCGAAGGACGGCCCGGCCTTCACTTCCGGGATCAGCCAAGCATGCTCGAATCCACACTCGTCGAACTCTACTGCCCACGCACTGGGAAGGTCTACGACGCCGACCGCGTGCAAACGCTCTCGGAGGTCGCCGGCCCACTGTACGCCCGCTACGACCTGGAAGCGGCGGCCTCGAGCTGGGAGGGGGGCGCCGGCTTGGCCGGTCGTCCCACCGGCCTGTGGCGATACGCGGACATTCTTCCGGTACGCGATCCGCGCTTCCGACTGAGCCTCGGCGAGGGTGGAACGCCGCTGCTCGCAGCGAAACGACTCGGCCGCCGCGTGGGCGTCGACAAACTGCTTGTCAAAGATGAAGGGCTCAACCCCACCGGCTCGTTCAAGGCTCGCGGCTTGTGTATGGCGGTCAGCCGCGCCGTAGAGCTCGGCGTGACATCCCTGGCGGTACCTACCGCGGGCAACGCCGGCGGCGCCATGGCAGCCTATGCCGCTCGCGCGGGTCTTCCGGCAACGGTGTACATGCCGACCGACGCACCCGGCGAATTCGTCGACGAATGCAGGGGTCTGGGAGCGGAGGTCATCCTCGTCGAGGGACTGATCACCGACGCGGGGGCGCGCCTCGCCGCCGATATGCAGGAGCGCGGGTTCTTCAGCGTCGCCACGCTCAAGGAGCCCTATCGCGTGGAGGGCAAGAAGACGATGGGTATCGAGCTTGCCGAGCAAAGCGGCTGGAAGCTGCCCGACGTGATCCTTTACCCCACCGGCGGCGGCACCGGCCTCGTGGGCATGTGGAAAGCCTTCGACGAGCTCGAGGCGCTCGGCTGCATCGGCCCCGAGCGCCCGCGCATGATCTCCGTGCAGTCGACCGGCTGCGCGCCGGTGATCCGTGCGTTCGAGGCGGGTGACACGTCCGTCACCCCCTGGGAGGGAGCGGCGACGGTGGCGGACGGGCTGCGCGTGCCGATGATGGTCGGCGACCAGGAGATCCTGAGAGCGCTGCGGGAGTCGGGCGGCACAGCCGTCGCCGTGCCCGACGAGGAGTCGATGGCGTTCGTCGACCGCCTCGGCGCCGACGAGGGCATCTACGGAGCTCCGGAAGACGGCGCGGCCGTGGCCGCGATACCTCGCCTGCTGGAACGCGGCGACCTCGACAAGGACGAGACCGTGGTCTGCTTCTTGACAGGTAGCGGGTACAAGTACCGCAGCGGCATGAAGCGCTTCGCGGCGGCGCAGAGCGCCTGAGCCGGCATTGTCCGCGCACGACGAACTACCGACGCTGCTCGCGGTGTTCACCGGCGGCACCATCTCCTGCACGCTCGATGCGGACACCGGCCTGCCGACTCCATCGCTGACGGGCGGGCAGATTCTGGCGCGTACGCCCGGGCTCGAAGCGGTGTGTCGCGTCGTCATCGACGACTTCGGCCGCTTCCCCGGGCCTCACATGCATCCTGAGCGGATGCTCCAGCTCGCCGCCCGTATCCGCGGCGCCACCGACAACGGCGCCATCGACGGCGTCATCGTCGCCCACGGCACCGACGTCATCGAAGAGACCTCCTTCGTGCTCGATCGGGTGCTCGGCGCCCGCATCCCCGTCGTCGTATACGGCGCCATGAAGCTGGTTTCGGATCCTGCCTGGGATGGCCCGGCCAACCTGCTGTCGGCGGCTCGCGTTGCAAGCCACCCCGCTTCCGCCGGCCGCGGCACCATGGTGGTAATGGCGGATTCCATTCACGCGGCCGCCGAGGTCGTCAAGGTGCATGCGGAGTCGTACGACTCCTTCGCGAGCCCCCAGAGCGGCCCCCTCGGCGTCGTGGACCGCGACAACGTGATCTTTTTCGCTCCCCCGTATCGCCCCTCCCTGCCCGACTTCGACGGCACGGCGATCGAGCCGAACGTCGACCTCATCAAGACCGTTGCCGGCGCCGACGGTCGCTACGTGGCGGCCAGCCTGGCGGCGGGCGCCGCCGGCCTCGTCGTCGAAGGCATGGGCCGAGGGAACGTCACACCGGGATTGGCGGAGGCCATCAAGGAAGCCGCCCCGACGATTCCCGTCGTCATGACCACACGCTGTGCACGCGGCCGCGCCGCCCCCATGTACGGGTACGACGGCGGTGCCGCCACTTTGGAGCGCAGCGGAGTGATCTTCGCCGACCATCTCCCCGGCCCCAAAGCGCGACTATTGCTCATGCTGCTGCTCGGCAAAGGAGCCTCCGCGGGGGAAATCAAGGCCGCTTTCGAGCGGGATCGATACTGACGGGCGTTGCCTGGCCGGGGGGTGCGGACGTATCATGGTTCAGGTGTCGCTGTTCGGCGGCTCCTTCTAACGCGCAAACGGAGGCCTGATGTTCGGCTCGATCGGCGGAACGGAGTTGTTGGTGATCATGTTGATCGCCCTGCTCATCTTCGGCCCCCGCAAGCTCCCCGAGCTGGGGCGGTCAATCGGCAAGGGGCTGTCCGAGTTCAAGCGCGCCTCCAACGATCTGAAACGCTCGCTCGAAGAGGAAATCGATCTCGAGGACCGGGGCAAGCACAGCAACCAGATCGGCGGCCCGGACGCCGGCGCCTGAGCCTTTCGTCCAGGGACTGCGTCACGTGTTAACGGGCTGACATGAGCACTGTCGATACTCCGATCGACGATTCTCCGGACACCTCGGATCTCGGCCGCGAGCCTTTGGCCGAGATGTCGCTCATCGAGCACCTGACCGAGCTTCGCCACCGGTTGTTCGTGTCCGTGGGCGCAATGCTGGTGGCCACCATCATCTGCTGGTTCTTCTCGCAGCAGATCTACGATTTCCTTTCGTTGCCGGTCACGAGCGTCCTGGAGGCCAACGCGCAGACGCCGGAGGACGCCCGCCTCGCCGTGCTCTCGCTCACGGAGGCGTTCATCGTCTACCTCAAGGTTGCGGCGATGGCCGGATTGTTCGTCTCGTCGCCGGTGCTCCTGGCGCAGATGTGGCTCTTCATCGCCCCCGGGCTTTACCGCCGCGAGCGCTTTTACGCCCTCCCGGTGATCGTCGCCTCGGTGATCTTCTTCATCGCCGGGGCCGCGTTCGGTTATCTCATCCTCTTTCCGGTGATGGCGACCTTCTTCCTCCAGCTGGGCTCCGACTTCCGGCCGTTGCTGTCGGTCAACCTGCTGCTCAGCTTCTTGATGCGGACGCTGCTCGGTTGCGCGGTGGTCTTCCTCTGGCCGGTCGTAGTCTTCTTTCTCGCACGCATGGGCATGCTGACCGCCGGCTTCATGCTGCGCGGCTTTCGCTACGCGATCCTCATCATCTTCATCATCGCAGCGGTCGTGACGCCGACACCGGACATGGCGACGCAGTCCATCCTCGCCGCGCCGATGCTGGGGCTCTACTTTCTGGGAATCATCATCGCCTGGGCCGTGCAACCGCGCGACAAGTAGCGGACACCGACGGCGGCCGCGCCGGTCGTCACGTCGCCCGCGATCGGTGCCCGACTCGTTTCTTCAGGCAAACAGAACGTTGGCAAGCGCGCGCCGTCCCTCGCGGGTAACGACGGTATCGGCCCCCAGAATCTCGAAGATCGCCAGACACGCCGCGCGCGCGCCGTCGCCGTCGAGCTCTCGATCGCGGCCGACGACGTCGATAAAGCCATTCAGGGCTGCCTCGTAGCGGCGCTCGGCGAGGGCCGCGATAGCGTCCAGATAAGCCCGCTTCGCCGGGCTCTCGCCCAGGTCCGCGCCGTCCGGCGCCAGCGACAACAACCGGGCAAGTGTGCGCAATGCGCCGACGCGATCGGCCAACAGAGAGCCCGCGGATATCGGCTCGAGCACCTTTGCGGCACCGTTCGGGTCGACGAATAGCGTAGCCCAGGCCAGCAGGACGCGAGCCTCCGCGTTGTCCGGCTCGCTCTCGAGGATTTCTTCCAGCAATACGACGGCGTCCGCGGAGGCCGAGCCGGCGCCGCTTTTCAGCAACTCGGCCGCGGCGCGAAGGCCGTCGGCGGAAGGACTCGGCAGCGCCTGCGTGAGCCAGTCGCGCACCTGGGGTTCCGGTAGCGCTCCGACGAATTCGTTGACCGGTCGACCGTCAACGAAGAGCTTGACGTTGGGAATGCTGCGAATGCCGTACTCGGCGGCCGGCTCCCGGTGCACTTCCGTGTCGACCTTCGCGAGCACCCAATCATCGCCGGCCTCGGCCGCAAGCCTCTCGAGAACCGGACCGAGCGCCTTGCACGGGCCACACCATTCGGCCCAGAAGTCGACGACAACGGGAATGCTCCGACTACGCTCGATGACCTCTCGCTGAAAATCTTCGACGTCGTATTCGCTCATGATCGAAACACCCCAACGGTAAACGCGTTCCCTGCTTCAGGCCGACATGAGTATCGGGAGCGACAAGCGCTTCATGCCACCAGCTTACAACTCCCTCCGAGCAATCAAAGAAAGAGTGGGAACGACCGCAAAGGGGCCACCCCGCTCCAAAACTACCAGCGGGTGCGAGAAGGTGTCGGATGCAAGGCGCCCGCCGGAAGGGATGCCGGACGCGTACTCCC
>CAYSHI010000167.1:0-4061 GCA_964430745.1 uncultured Acidobacteriota bacterium
GAGCCAGTCGGCGCTCGGGTCGTCGCCAAGCCGGTTGAAGTCGAGAATGCAAAGGGTCTGCGCCGGCCCCGGTTGGGGGGTTCCTGCTTCCGCCGCTTGCGTCTCCGCCGCGGGGGCGGGCGCCCACGACGAACGGGTTTCCTGGGGCGCATGGGGCGCAAACCAAACCGGAAATGCGCTGAGCGCCAGAAGGACTGAGAACGTGCGGACCAGACGAGGCGTCATGATGTCAACGTAGCAGGGTCGTAATGGCCTCCGAATGCCGAAAGTCTCCGGCCCCGAAGGAAGCCCCGTGCTCGGGGTCTACGAGTAGGACGCGCGAGGGAGGTGTTGGTCGCACATGCGCTGGGAAAACCGGAGGCCTCGGGTGGGCAGGAACCCCCAGGGATGGGCAGACGTTGCCACCGGCGTCAGCGCCGCCGCTGCGAGAGCGTTGCCCAGACGCGTCAGACGCACGGATCCACGAAACCTCCCGACGACCCACCCTCGCACGACGCTATCGGGAGCCGATCTGGATCGCCGGTGTTGTCTGCTTGATGTAGATCAGGGCGTCGAAGTCTCGGCTGAGGGGGCGCGGGTAGAACTGTTGCTCGACCTCCATCGCTCCTATCGAGCGGATGAGCAGGGGCTCGGTGAGCCAGCCGGACGCCGCCGTACCGGGTTGGGCAGCACGCAGGTCGAGGATCAAGCGCGGCAGACCGGTGCCCTCGAGTGCGGCTTCGATGCTCTCCGGCGGCGGGGTCTGCAGATCGTGGTTGCCTCGGTCACCGCCACCCTGATTGACGGCGTAATACTGGCCCTCGTAGGTCGCGAACCCGAAGACGATCTGTTCATCGCCGTACATCTGGTCGAGGTAGTGGCCCATCCAACCCTCTTGCTTGGCGACGTGGCCGTTGTGGGCCCAGAGGATGATCTTGCTGTCGGGATTCTGAGCCAGGATCCAGGCGACGTTGTCGGCCATGGCGCGATCCCTGACCCGAGAGTCACCGGCTCTCTGTTGTCCGGCTTGCAGCACCACGCGAGCATTTTGAATCGCCCAGTCAACGCTGCCGGCCGAAGCACGCCGCAGATACTCGTCTCGCGACCCCGTCAGATGATCCAGAACCTCGCGGCAAAGCGCGACGGCTTCTGCTGCCGGGATACCCCCCGGGTTCGCGGGGCCGGTGTGTTCGAGCTTCAGGCTCTGCTCGCCCGACGCCGCCGTCGAACCATCGAGCGCGGCGCGGTAGGCTCCGGGCCGACTGGAGAAGCCCACGAGGCGGTCGGCCTCGAAGTCAAAATCGAATCTCTCGGGCTCCTGATAATCGACCCCGTCGAGCTCGACGGCGAGCGCGTCGAACCAGGCGGTGCCTCGGCCCGGCATCAGAACGCCGAAATTGATGTTGACGGCCTCTTCGGGAACATCGAGCGTGAGCTCGTACTCCGCCCAATCGGTCGTGCCGCTCGGGCCGCGTCCCTCCATGTTGTCGAAGGCGAGACCTCCATCGGGGCCGTCGACGCGCCACCAGAGACCTGCCCAGCCGTCCGTGACCTCCTCGGTCTTGATCGATCCCCGAAACGTGACCGTCTTGCCGGCTGCCGCATCGACCGGGAAAGACGCCACCGCAAGGCCGAAACCGGCGCCGCCGCCGCGCTGCGCGCTCGCCACCTTCCGGTACGCATCGTTGAGGAAGTCCGCGTAAGCAGGGTCGACCTCCGCCACGAACTCGCGAACGATCTGCATGGCGACGGTCGGAGTCTGCATGTCGAACCCCGTGAAGTCGATCTGCCCGAGGCCCGATGCGTTGAACTGCCGCATCCACTCGACCATGGCAAGAACTTCTTCCGTCCGCCAGGTCCAGAAATACATCCCGGCGATGAGGTCCGCCGGATCGCCCTCGCCGCTCGCCACGTAGTCGTTCACACGGTACGCCTCCGGCATGTTCGCCTCGATCGAGAAGATGGTGAAGTCCATCTCGCTGGCGAGAAACTCGACCAGCCGGTGCTTCATCTGGAAGACTTCGCGGCTGCCGTGCGTCGGCTCTCCGAGTGCGACGATGCGCGCGTCGCCGATGAGTTGCACAAGCGGCATCAAGTCGTCGAAGCCGTGGCCCGCGTCGACGGTGTCGAACGGGAGCGCCCGTTCGGTTACCCACGCGGTCTGCTCGGGGGTTCGGGGCGGCGATTGGCCGGTCCGTTCGGGCGACTGCGCCGGCGCCGGCGCGGAGACGCCAAGGGCGAGCACCACGAGCAACAGGGCTGCACTGCTCGGCAACGTCATGGGGATACCCTCCTGTACCAGGCGTGGGACGAGTGATCTTCCGGACCACGCCGCCTCCGTCCGTGTCGGCAGGGGATCGCACCGCTAGCCTATGTGGAATCGATCGGTGGGATCAATGGGACGGCGACCTACCCTCCGCCTGCGAGGACCACCCCTGAGCACGTCAAACGGCCAGACGTGCCACGACGTCTCGAAGCCGAGACCATTCGCGCCCGGCAGAGCGAGTCCCGCCGCCAAAACGCGACGCGTACCGCCGCGCCACAACACGTAGAGCCACGGTACGACGCGCACGGACATCAACCGTCCTAGCCGCCGCCCGCGGCCGCCGGGCCGCCGAACAGGATCGACGCGATAAGGATAAGGCGGAAAGCCTGCCAGAACGTGACCTCGTTGACGCCGAACACGTCCGGCATCGTTATGTTCCACAGCCATTGAAAGAGCGCGATGACGATCACGAACATCGCGACAATGAACAACACGGCCGCTATGCCGCCGAACAATCCGAGTGCCGCCATTCGGAATTCTCCTGGTTCCAGGGTCTGTACAACGTCGTCAAGCTCACTGCGCAGGCTCGCCGCATGTTTGCGGAGGGCATGGCTGTGACGAGACGGAGCCTCTCACAGGAGACCCCGAGGTAAAAAGGAAGCGTTCGGTCGAGGCCGCCAAGCTGGCCGCAAAGGATCGGCGTTAGGGCCCCGACCGCAGCTCCTGTTCGGCCCCCCCCAACGTGCCGATCGGTCGACGCGAGATTGTGCGGTCGATACTCTGTAGGCCCCTTGCAGAGACTCCCAGAGATCGGCGGAGGTGAGCGTGGCACGCCTGTTCATCAGCTGTAACCACCAGGATTACCACGTCGGCCAGCTTCTCCAGACGGCCTTGATGGACAAAGGGCACAGCATGACCCTCGAGGTGGATGCGAAGCCCGCCGGGCGGTGGGAGCCAAAGCTGCTCCGCGGCCTGCACACCGCGGACGTTTTCATCTGCCTGCTGACGCCCAATGGAGTCCAGTCCTCGTGGGTGACGGCCCAGACCGGCCAGGCCATCTCGTGTGAATACACCAAGAGAATGCTCGTCCTTCCGGTGGTTCCCCGGGGCGACGATTTCCCCTCCTTCGTCTCGGCGTTCCACTGTTTCTGGCTGACGGGCAGAGATCCGGCGTCGGTCAAGAAGCTTGCGGACGATTTGAACGAGGCGATCGAGGCCCATGTGGCGACCCGTCCGCCCCGCATCTTCATCAGTCACCGCCACAAGGACGAGAAGGTGGCGCGCGCGGTGATCGATCTTCTACAAAGCGCGTTCCAGACCCAGAAGCGGGACATCCGATGCACGTCCGTGCCGGGATTCAAGCTCTCCGTGGGGGCACAGTCCGCGGCCTCGCTGCAGGCCGACCTGATCGGCGCGGAGGTTGTCTTGGGCATCGTCGGGCCCGAGACCGCCGAGTCGGATTACGTGCTGTTCGAGCTCGGCGCTGCCTGGGGGCTCGAAACACCGACGTTCCCGCTCAGGATCGGAGGAGCGACGTACGAACACGTACCGGAGGTGCTCCGCGAAAAGAGCAGCCTCGCGCTCGACGACGTATCCCAGTGCCTACAGCGCGTCCATGACATCGGGCGCGTATCCAGCATCGCCCGCAAGAAGAGCTCCACGAGCGGCAAGGGCGCGCAGCGAGTCCAGCAGCAAGCTCAACGACTCGCGCGCGCCGCAAAGCCACGGCAGTGACGACGGCCCGGGTTCCTGCCCGGTCAAGGTGACTCGGGACTACCGGAGCTCGAGATCCCTCGCGATGTCGATCAGATCGCTC
>CAYSHI010000168.1:0-4585 GCA_964430745.1 uncultured Acidobacteriota bacterium
CCGGGGCGACTTCGAGATCCCGCATGGTCTCGTCGGCGAGCTTGACGAACGTGCCGTCAGCGACGTCGAACGCTTGGCGGTAGGCGAAGTTGCGGTCGGTGTTGGCCTGTCTCATCTGGCGCGACTGGACGCGCTCGTCGACGGTGTTCCAGATGTCGACGTTGGCGACCTCGTCATCATCCTCGTCAGGCTCCTCGTCGGGCTCCTCGAGCTGCTCCTTCATGCCGAAGAAAACGCGCGTGCTGTCCTTGCTCCACGTGACGGCGCCGCGCTCGCTGACGACCCATCCTTCGGGGGCCCCGGCCGCCGTCGATGGATCGAGAACGACAGGAGCCGCGAGCGTCGAGCCGGCGCCGCCCAATGCCGCGCGCAGGTCGGGGAACGCGATCAACACGTTCTCGCGCTCGCGCGTATCTTCGCCCTGTTCGCCCTTGAGCACCGCCAGAGCGGTGCCGTCTTCGTTCCAGGTGAGTCGGCTGTAGGTTGCCGCGCCGTTGTCGAGCGCGTTCATGCGGGCCTCCGCCAGATCGAGAACGAACAGGCCGTTGCTCTCTTTCACCGCGGCGTCGACGGTGTAGGCCAGCAGGTCGCCCTCCTTGCTGAAGGAGATCTCCCCGACGCTGCCGAGAAGCTGATCTCGACCGGTCGTCAGATCGTGCACGACGACATCGACGCCGGAAGGCTCGTCGTCGTTGCTGGCGTTGCCCCGACCTCCGCCGGCGCCACCGCCGCCACCACCTCGGCCCCCGCCGTCCTCCTCCTCCGGCGGCCGCCGCCGCAGCATCAGGTGCGACGAGCTTGCCGAGAACTCGAACGACTGGATGTCCTGCCACGAGCGCACATCGCCGGTCGCCAGGTTGCGCAGCTCGGTGCGGCGCGGCTCGTCTTCGGTTTCGCCGCGTTCTCCGCCTTGCCGGTGCTCGCCGGCATCAATCTCTCCGCCGCGACCGCGACCGCCGCGGCCACCGCCGCCGCCACCCGGATCGATGTCGTAGGCGATCCACCGGGAGTCCTTGGAGAATACGGCGCCGGTGGCGTCTTCCACCTCGATCTCGCTGCCGCTCTCGAGGTCGAGAATATGTAGAACGGGCTCGGTCTTGTCGTTCTCGCGGTTGTTGAAGCGCAGCCCGTACGCTACCCACTTGCCGTCGTCGGAGATCTGCTGGCCGCTGATGGACCGCCAGTTCGGATAGTCGTCGATCGTAAGGGCCCGCTTCTCTTCTGTGGCTGCCGTTTGCTCGGCCTGCTGGGGGATCGGCAGCGCGTACGCCGCTCCGAACATCGCCGCCAGGGCGATGGTGAAAGCGATCAGTGGGAGAATTCGGGCGGATCCTCTGATGTCGTGGCTCACGGGGGCTCCTCTCGAGGGTGCGCGGCAGCGTTGCACGATCAACGGATGAGGCTCGATTCTACATCCGAACTCCGCGCGATCCCATCTGAGGGTGAGGGCACCGTGCCGTTACCGCACCCTACATGGGGCCGGCCGCCGACTCCGGTTCAGTGGGGAAACGCGGTTCGCGGTGTACTCTCAGAAACCTCGGCCGTCGCGCGATCGTCGGGCGTCTCAGGATTCCGGCCCGATCGCTGGCCCACGCCCGGCGGTTGAGCCGGCCCGTGCCGGTGGGATGACGAGAGATCACCGAAGGATCGTTTCATGGAATACAGAGTTCTCGGCCGAACCGGCGTGAGGGTGTCCGCGATCGCCCTCGGTACGGCGAACTTCGCCGACCCCACTCCGGAGGATGAGGCCGCACAGATCCTTCATCGCGCGGTCGACGCCGGCGTCAACCTGATCGACACCGGTAACAGCTACGCCAAGGGGGAGGCCGAGCGAATCATCGGCCGGGCGCTGAAAGACAGCGGGCTGCGCCAACGCGTGCTGCTCACCACCAAGGTGTTCCCCCCGACGGGACCGGGGCCCAACGACCGTGGCAGCTCGAGGCTGCACATCATGCAGGCCTGCGAGGACTCCCTGAACCGATTGCAGACGGACTACATCGACCTCTACTTCATTCATCGGTTCGATCCCGATACGCCGCAGGAGGAAACGCTGGCCGCCCTCGACGACCTGGTTCGTTCGGGCAAGGTTCGCTATGTGGCCTGCTCCACGCACCCGGCCTGGCGGGTGATGGAGGCTCTGGCCATCAGCGAGCGGAAGGGATACGCCCGGTACTGTTGCGAACAGCCTCCCTACAACCTGCTCGACAGGCGCATCGAAAACGAGCTCATACCGCTCTGTCTCGAGCATGGCCTGGGTTTGATGGCGTGGTCGCCGATCGCTCAAGGTGTGCTCACGGGCCGTTACGCCGATGCCTCGGCTTTTCCGGAGGGATCGAGGGCCGCGTACCGGGGCGGAATCTACGCCGAGCGGATCAACCAACCCGGAATCGACGTGGGCAACCATTTCGTGACGCTCGCGCGGGAGACGGGAATCCCGCCGATACAGCTGGCCGTCCTCTGGGTGAAGGACCAACCGGGTATCACCACGGCGATCATCGGACCGCGAACGCTCGGCCATCTCGACGATCTCTTGCCCGTGGGCGACATGCGGTTGAGCGACGACGCGAGGCGAGCCTGCGACGAGCTGGTTCCGCCGGGCGGCATGGTGGCGAACTTCCATAATTCGGCCGGGTGGGGGGCGCAGAGTCGCACGCTCGGCGTGGCTGACAGGGACTGAAAAGGGGACGGCAGGATGGCATCACTACACATCGAGTTCGAAAAGGGAGGCACCTTCGCCGCCAGACTCCTGGAGGACGAGGCGCCGAAGACCTGCGCCACCCTCGAGAGTCGCCTGCCCTTCGAGTACCTCTTCCAGCAGAGCATCGTTTCCGGGCAGGCGATGGTGGCAATACCGCCCGACCTGACGGTAGAGAGGGAGAACCAACGCGTTGCCGGCATACCGCCCGGCGCCCTCAGCTTTCTGGTGGCGGATGAGCCCGTGCTGGTGCCCGACGAGATCTACATCGCGTACGGAATCTTCATATCCCGCGGGCTCACGGTCGATGCAAAACAACCCGTCAACGTGTTCGCACAGATCGACGATGGCCTCGATGAGCTGAAGGAGATCGGGGCGCGGATCATCCGGCACGGAGCCGAGATGGTTCGTTTCAGCCTGGCCGACTGAGGGAGGGCGACCCATGACCGTTCGAAGTGCCTTGTTCCTGATCGTTCCGGCCACCGCGCTGTTGTGCGGCTCTGCGGCGACGGTGACCTCTGCGGCGACGGTGACCTCTGCGGCGGCCGCGACCTCTGCGGCGATTACCTCTGCGACCGCGACCTCAGCAGCGACCGGAGCACGAGCTCAGGAAGAGGCCGAGCTCAGAGAATGGAATCACCGGATTCGTCGCGAGAAGTTCGACCTCGTCGTGCCCGAAGTCATGCGCAAGAACGACGTCGACATGTGGATCCATGTGATGCGAGAGAGCGTTCCGGATCCGTTCGGCGCCGAGGATCTCGGGAGCACCTCGGGTGTCTTCGTCTTCACCGACCGAGGCAGCGACCGGGTCGAACGGGCGGTTCTCGGCCGCCGGTGGGGCGACTCACACGCCGCCGAAACGTGGCGCGTGACCTGGGAGACGCGGCTGGTCGAGGAGTCGGGAGCGTACGACATCATCCAGGATCCGGTTCTGGTGAAGCAGCCGCCGGGTGGGCCGGAGACGGAATACACCTACCGGTTCGAGGGCCTCAGGGAGTTCGTTGCCGAGCGTGATCCCGAGCGGATCGCCCTGAACTTCAAACAAGAGCTCGGCCCCTATCCGACCACAACGAGAGTGCTGGACGGGCTTTCGTATACGGACTATCTGCTGCTGGCCGAGGAGCTCGGTGAGCAATACGCCGGTCGGATCGTCTCGTCGGAACGTCTGATCATGGAGTACATCGCCACGCCCGTGCCGAGCGAGATCGAATTGCTCGAGAGGCTGCGCGCCGACGAAGTCGAGCGCGTGATGGCCGCTTTCGAGCAGATCGAGCCGGGCGTCACCACCAACCGTGACGTCGGGCTGACCATCTTTCGTCGCCGGGGCACCGGGATCTCACAACGGGGACGGACGCCCGGCCACCAGAACGTCGTCATCGAAGGTGGCGATATCGTCGCCGCCCCGAGCCAGGGTCTGTACGCCTACGTGCTCCGTGAAGGAGAGACGGAACCACCACCGGAGATGCGAGAGATCTGGGCGAAGTACCGGAGAATAGACGGGATTCTGGCGGAGCAAGTGAAAGCGGGCCTTACCGGGCGCGAGATCGTCGCCAACTACACGGCGATTCTCGAGGAGGAAGGGATCATTCTTCGGGAGGTGCAGCTACACCTGTTCACCCCGCGGAACGAGTTTTCGGCCTACACGGCGGACTTCGACCCCGCCAAGACCCACCTCAATATCGACCTCCACGCCATGGCCAAGGGAGCGCGCGAGCGGAAGTTCGAGAATTACTTCGGCCCGAGGATCGGCTCCAACGGCCCCGAGTGGATGTGGGACATTCCGCTACCCGCGAATCACCACTTTGTTCTCGAGTACTTCATCTACATGCCGTGGCCTTCGAGCGAATACGAAGACCAATACCTGTTCTGGTGGGACCATGAGCAGGCGCT
>CAYSHI010000169.1:0-8636 GCA_964430745.1 uncultured Acidobacteriota bacterium
GGCTTCGCCGCGTCTGCGGTTCGCAGTACACGCTACAGGGCATCACTGCCCCGACCCGACCCAACGCTCCCGGACCGGCGACCCTGTCTCCCTGAGATGGCCATGCCACCTACCGCCGTCCGCCGGAGGTATCGGCGGGCAGCATAGGCGGCCGAGCGCGAGTGCCTGGCGCCAGGCAGCCACTTCTGTGACCCGCTGAACGCCCGCTGCCCGCCGACACCTCCGCCCGGCCGAACAACATGTACGGAGTAACCACTCAGGGAGAGGCGGCGAGACGATGTCGCAGCCTCAGCATCCCCCGAAAGCCGGCTCCGCCGCCTTCCGGCTCGGGGGTGAATTCTCCGGTGCCCGAGCGTTCAGCGTGTCTCCTTGGGTGCTGTCTTGCTTCATGCACTCGCGCTCGGCCGCCCACGGGCGCCGGAGAATCCTCCCTTCGAGTCGCCTCCAACGTTCCATGGTTGGCACGGGGAGTCGTCTCGGTCGGGCGGCGTCGGGACGTGGCAGGTCCAACCCGGCGCATCAGATCCGAGGGAGGGGTGTGATCTCGATGCTGTCCTCTCGCGTGTGTCTGCGATCCGCAAGCGCGGCGAAGCCGCTCGAATACCCGCACTTCACGCGAAGGGCAGTATCGAGATCACACCCCTCCCGTCTACCTCCAATGCCCACCACCGGGTGGAGCGTTGTCGGAGGACGCCGAGCGCAAGGCGCGCGCCGCGCAGAGAGACAAAGGCGTACAACCCGTACGCTGGAGTCGAACGAGCAAGCGCAACGCCGCGATCGGCGTCCTCCGACAACGCTCTACCGTTTGTCGATCAGGCGGCTAACCCCCAGCTCGGCCATGACCCGTTCGATGTCGTCGATCTCGATCGGCACCCAATCCGACAGATTCTCGTAGCCGTCTTCGGTAACCAGCAACACGTCCTCGAGTCGCATGGCCAGGCCAAGCTCGGGCACCTTGATGGCCGGCTCGATGGTGAACACCTCACCGGGGCGAAGACCCTGCGAAGCGTCGCCGTCTCGCACATCGTGCACCGCCATGCCGATGGCATGCCCGAAGCTCGTTCGCCGGCTGTCGCGATAGCGAGCCGCGAACTGCTCGGCCGCGGCTCGGATGTCCGGATCGGTGAACTCGAAGTCGGCAATGATCGCGTCGATCTTTCGGCCCGCCTCCTGCAGCAGGCCCGGCACCGGCTCCCCCGGACGGATCGACGAAAGCACGGCACGGTACATGCGGAGATAGATCGTGTAGAGCTCGCGCTGCAGAGGGCTGAACTTCCCGTTGGCCGGAAAGGCCCGGGTAACGTCGGAAACGTAGTACCGGTAATCGGGAGCATAGTCGTACTGGACGAGATCTCCGTCGGCGAGGACACGGGTGCCGCGATGGTAATGCGAGTAAAAGGTGTTCGTGCCGGTAGCCACGAGTGCGAAGTATGCCGCTCCCTGCGCACCGTATTTCTTGAATACGAGCTCGGCAGGCGCCTGCAGCTCGTACTCGAGCATTCCGGGCTCCGCCTCACGCATGACCTCTTCGATGGCCAGCCCGGTGATTCGCGTGGCCTCGCGGATCAGCGCGACCTCTCGTTCGCTCTTGATCACCCGGAGAGCGTCGAGGACGGGGTCGAGGTCGCGGATCCGCGCCCCGGGGGCCGCGGCCTCGAGCTTGCCGATGAACGTCTGCTCGCGGCTCGGGCGGCCGTCCCATGGATCCGTGCTCGTCGCCTCCGCCTGCCGCCGAACATCTCCGGCAGAAGCGTTGCCGAGCACCTCGGGACGATGGGGCGTGTACAGGACGCGACGACCTCGGCCGAGCTCCTCGACCGTCTCAAGGAAGTCGGCCCGCGGCAGGACAGCATCGACGCCGGTGAGCTCCACCGCTTCGCGGCCGACGAAGATCTCGGGGCCCTGCGCCCGCTCGCGCCGCTCGTCTCGTGGCGGCAGATAGAGCGTCGATTCATGTGAGCGGCCATCGACAACCAGGATGGCGCGCGGCACCTCGACCCCCGACAGGTAGAAGAACTGATTGTTCTGGCGGAACGGCTGTTCGCCGGGTCGTTCGACGGTGCCTTGAAGGACGGCGACGGCGTCACCGATCCGGTCCATCACTCGAGCTCGGCGCGCCGCGAACTCGTCGGGTGGAAAGACGTCGGTGAACGGGCCCTGGTGGATCTGCGGCGCGGCCGCGGGAGAAAACGGTGGCGCGACGGGTCGGAGCGCGGCGGATCCGAGCGGGGTCGCGGCGGACCCAAGGGGGGTCGCGGTGGACGGGAGCGAGTTCGCACCCAGCACGAACACGAGCGAGGCCAGGCCGAGCGCGGCCGTCCGTCGCGCGTACGGCAGGCGCCGTGTCCGTCTAGCGGTTTCGCAGCCGGGCGTTCTCCTGGTGGGGAACATAGAAGACCTCCTCGTGGCGCCCTTCGATGCGCGGATCGCCGGTGCGACGAAGCTCGGCGTCCAGCTCCGCGGCCAGGGAATCCCGAATCGAGTCGTAGTCGGGGTCCCGGGCAACGTTGTTCAGTTGATAGGGATCGACGGCAATATCGTAGAGCTCTTCCATCGGCCGGGCGCCGACGACCCGCTGATACATGTCCGATGCGTGATCGAGCGCGAGCACCGAAATCCACGTCGGCGAGTAACCCGCCTCGGTTTCCCAATAATCCGCACAGACGTTGATCGGCCGCTCGGGCTCGAAGTTGCGCACGTAGAGATACTCGGAGGTGCGGATCGAGCGCATCGGATAACGGCCGCAATGCAACTCGATGGAGGCAAAGGCTCTCGTCCGGTCCGCATCGAGCAACCCCGACGCTTCCGACTCGAGGGCGTCGAGAAAGCTGTGCGCGCTCATCGCCGGCGACGGTTCGACGCCGGCGGCCTGAAGGAACGTCGGCGCCAGATCCGCGAAGGTGACGAAATCGTCCACCACCCGGCCTCCGCCGGCACGAGCCGGCCAGCGCACGACCAACGGAACGCGGGTGCCGAGGTCGTAGAGGGTCATCTTGGCGCGCGGAAACGGCATGCCGTTGTCGCCGGTCATGACGACGATGGTGTTGTCGAGCTCGCCGATCTCCTCGAGATGGGCGACGAGCTCGGCGGCAGCGGAATCGAACAGCTCGACCTCGTAGTAATAGTCGGCCAGGTCGGTTCGCGTTTCCTCGGTGTCGGGAAGCGTCGGAGGCACGACGACGTCTTCGAGACGCATGCCCCGCCGCACACCGGATTGCCAGTCGTAGGGCCGGTGCGGCTCGCCGGTGTTGAACCAGAAGTGAAACGGCTGGCCCTCGTCGCGGCGGGCAAGGAAATCCTCGAACGTGTCGACGCGATCACGTGAATCCCAGGCGCGGCCGGGCGGCTCGCCGACGACGATTCTGCCGGCCGGATTATCCTCCCGGCGAGCTTCGACAAGATATCCGGGCCCCCACCCCTTGCCGGAGTAGCCGACGAGATACCCGGCGTCCTCGAGCATGTCGGTGTAGGTGTCGAACTTCGCCGGCAGCGCCCCCCACAGGTGCACACCCGTCTCGAGCATCCACGGATGCATCCCCGTAAGCAGCGCGGCGCGCGACGGCGTGCACGACGGAGAGTTGACGAAGGCGTTGCGGAAACGGACCCCTTCGGCGGCGATGCGATCGAAGGTCGGCGTTCGCAGGTTGGGGTCATCAACCTCTTCCGACTGGGGCCAGTTCCAGTCGTCGGCCATCAGGATCAGAACGTTGGGGCGGGATGTGGTCGGGGCGGAGATCCCGGGCTCCGCGGGAGCCCCCCCGCAGGAGAGCCCCAAGACCGCCACGCCCAGTAACCCGAGCGCCGAGAATCTCTGCCGGCACGAGAATCGAGACATGGCGCCAACCTATCACTGCGTCCCGATCGCGTCGACGGGCGCAAACGCGCCCTGCCCTTGCTCGACGCGGCAACCGCTCGCTACTACTCGGAGGACTTCCGCTCGAGGGAGCCCACCCACTGCTCGACCTGCCGGCCGGCGACGTCGCGGGCGCCGAGCCCGAACGCCAGTGCCGCGGCAACGGCGATCGCACCGAGCAACAGCCCGAACGCCAGGTTGATGATGTCGTCGGCAAGGCCCATCTCACGCAACGCCATCGCGCCCGCCAGCACGATGATCGATGCCCGCGCCGCCAGAGCAAGCGTTCCCGACTGCGCGTTGCCGCTGGACCGAATCGTGTCGGCGGCCAAATTGGCCAGGAACAGCCCGATACCGAAAACGACGACGCCCAGGATCACCTGCCCGGCGAAGGCGACAAACACCATCAGGATCTCCGCCAGAGCGGCAAAGCCCATGATGCGGGCAGCTTCGATGGAAGCGAAGAGCATCGTGGCGATGAACACCAACGAGGCGACGACGCTCGACGGCGTACGCCCTTCCGCGCCGCCGGCGCGGAAACCCAGGAGCGTGAGCACGTTGTCGAAGCCCGCCCCGGCCAGGAGGCTACCTACCAGCTCGGAGATCAGCTTGCCGGTGAAGTAGGCGATCAACACCAGCACGCCGGCCGCAAACAACGTCGGCAGAGCCTCCATCACGGTCGACAGCATGTTGGTTGCCGGCACGGTGACCGCGTCGAGCCCCAGGGCCTGCAACGATGAAACCAGCACGGGGATGAGAATCAGCACGTACAGGATCAAGCCGACGAGCCCCGAGGGGGTCTGCGCGCCGAGGGCTGCCGTCAGACCGACCCGCTCGCCCAGCGAGTCGAGCCCGGCCGCGGCGAGGAAGTTCGTGGCGATACGTTGCACGAGACGGGCGACGAACCAGCCGACTGCCAGGATCACCGCGGCGCCGAAGAGATCGGGCAGGAAGCCCAGCACCTCGTTGGTCATCGCCTGCACAGGCGTCAGAAGCCCCTGTAGCGCCAGGGCGCCGAGCACCGCCGGAAGGAAGAGCAGGAAGATCAGCCAGTAGACGGCCTCGCCGAGGGTTTTGCTCAGCGGCGGTTCGGCGCCCTCTTCGAGCTCGAGTTGTCCCCCGAGCCGTCGGTCGAGCTCCGTCGCCCCGGCGGCGAGCGCCACGGCCTTGCGCAGCACGCTGGCGACGACCCAGGCGACCAGCAGCAGCGCCGCGGCGCCCAGCACGCGCGGCGCATAGACTGTCAGTTGGGTTAACAGCGCGCTCAGCGGCTCGGTGATGATGGTGAGCCGCAGCGCCTGGAAGAACGCCACCAGAACAAACAGCATGATGACGTAGAAGACTCCCTTGCTGACGATGCGTTCGACCTCTACCGAGCCCGCCTCGCTCCCCGCCATCCATCCCGCAAGGCGGTTATCGAGAGTGGTGCGACCGAGCGCGCCGCGAACGATCGCCGCGATCACCTTGGCCACGACCCAACCGACGACGAGGATCGCGAGGGCTCCCAGAAGGTTGGGCAGATAACCTCCCATCAGCTCAACCGCCTGCTGCCAGGCGTTCTGAAGTACTTCCGGCATGGGGATCTTCCTTTGTGGCTTGGCGACCGGGGGTCGGGCTACCGGTCAACACGGCGCGATGGACACGGCCGGGCTCGACCGTGAGACGTGAACGGGCGAGGGATTAGTGCTGGATCAAGGGCTTCATTGACTTGGACGCATCGATCCACCGCCGCACCGTGGCCAGGGGCGGAAGCTTGCGCGTCAACTTCTTGCCGGAGTTGGCGTCCGCCAGGGCCGCGTGGAGATTCTCGGCATTGCGGCGGCGCAGTTCCTTGACGGTGTCCACGCCCGCGGCTTCGAGCAACTCGGAGTACTGCGTCCCAACGCCGCTGATGCGCATCAAGTCGGCCATGTTCGCCCACTCCAGGAGCTGTCCCTCGGACACGGCCGAGCTCTCGCTCGTGCGTCGCCTACCCTTGCGGTCGCAGCAAAGGTCGAGCAGGTGCTTGGTGTTGGTGATGCCCACGGCGCGCAGCTTGCGCGCGTACGCGGGACCGATTCCCTCGATCGACTCGATGGTGTAGCTCATCCTGGTTCCTTTCCCGGATTGTCGTCGTGCCCTGCTCGGCGTCCCCCGGCCGGCACGACAGGATTGCTATTCTTCCCCCTCAGACTCCCGCCGAGCGTCGGAAGTCACAACGGCCCGGCGGGACGCTCGTGCCGAGCTGCGGGGCCAGCGATGCTCGCTCCACGGCCTCGTGGACGATGACCTCGACGGCTCTTCGATCGCCGCCACCTCGGGGCGCGGGCTGTCGAACGTAATGGCGAACAACGACTCCTCGCCGCGTATGCGGGCCCGGCAGACTTCGCCGAACACCGTGTACGGGTTGTCCGGCCCGGCGAGGCGCACCCAGACACAATCGCCCTCCCGCAGAAAAGGAAGGGTCTCGATCATCACGCCGCCGGCACTGAGATCGACCACCTTGCCGCGGCTCTCGGGCCCCCCGAAGCGTGCCACGCGGGCTTGCAGGCGCTCGCCGCGCGACATCGGTCGCCGGCGATGCTCACGCCGGTCGTTCGGTTTCAGCGAGTCGTTCATCAGAGTGCCTCCGGATATCGCGTTCATTTCGGCGTCCCCTGCGACGCTTCCGCGGTTCATACTGTCCGCTCCGAGGTTGGTTTCCGCCCGGGTCTGCGTGCCGGGCTGTCCTACTGATGTCATTGACAGCGAGAGAGCGCGCGAAGTCACATCGACGATTGCCACCTTGCCCGGTAGCTCGCAGGGGCTATACAAAGAGCGATGTGACCCCGGAACGAAAACGGTTGTCCATGAGAGTGAAGGATCATGGTGGATGACGAATCGGCATTGACGGACGAGGACCTCGTCGAGCGCGCCCGGCGCAGCCCGGAGGGGGATCTGCGTCCCTTCGAGCGGCTGGTGGAGCGTTACCAGAGCCGCGTGGTGGCGAATTGTCGCCATCTCGGGGGACGTCCCGCCGACGCCGAGGACCTCGCGCAGGAGGTGTTCGTGAAGACTTATTTCGGACTCGGTCGTTTCGAGGGACGCTCCACGTTCAAGACCTGGCTCTACCGGATCAAGGCGAACCACTGCATCAACTTCTTGAAGAAGTCCCGACGGGCCACATTTGTCGACGTCGAGGAAGAGGTGGCCGGAACCGACCCGCGTTTGCGCGTCGAGGCATCGGCGGAAGCGCACCTGAGGGATGAGGATCGCCGACGCGACATCGAGCGCGTCCTGGAGGGGATCCCCGACACGTTGCGGGTGCCCCTGGTCATGCGGGACTCCGACGAAATGAGCTATCAGGACATCGCCGACGCGCTCGGTATCGGGCTGTCGGCGACGAAGATGCGCATCAAACGCGGCCGCGAGGAATTCCGACGGCGCTACGACCCGGCGCCCGGGTCCGCCGTTGGAGATGAATCGAGCCCCGGACACCAGGCCACGACGCATGAGTGAGCACGACGGAGGAAACACACGTCACGAGGACATCGACACCGGGCCGCCGGTAGAGGTTCTCGCCACCCTGGCGCAATCGCCGGGCGGCGGTTTTCTCGGCGGTATTCGCCGGGCGATCCACAGACGCATTCTCGTTTCGCAAGCGGCCGACCTGTCGTGGAACGGCCCTTTGCTGGTGCTCATGGAGTACCTGAAAGCCTTGTTCGAAATCTTCCAGCCGGCGGATACGAAGGAGAGGTAGCTTCATGCTCGAAACCCTGCAGCAGAGTCTGCAAGCGACGTTCCAGGACCTCGTCGAGACCGTCGTCGGTCTGACGCCGACGGTCTTGATGGGAATCGTCCTGGTCGTCGTAGCCTTTATCGTCGCAAAGCTGGTCGAGAGGATCCTGCGTTCGATCCTCGTGCGCGTGCGGATCGACTCGATGATGGAGCGCACCGGAATCGACCAAGCCCTTCACAAAGTGGGCCTGCGTCAGTCGCTGAACCAGTTCCTGCCGCGCGTCGCCTACTTCCTGCTGCTTTTCCTGTTCGCTCGAACCGCTGCCGACGCCCTCGGCCTGACGGCGATTTCGGCCGCGATCGGCGCCTTTCTCGCCTACATGCCCAACATCATCGCGGCAGTGCTGATCATGCTGTTGGGGAGCGCCGCAGCTCAGTTCGCCGGTCGCGCCGTCGCCGATGCGGCGGAGAACGCGGGCATCGATTTCGCGAAGCCCCTGGGAACGATGGTGTCCGCGGTCATCTTGTTCGTCCTCGGCATCATGGCCATCGGGCAGCTCCAACTCGATACGGAGATTGTCCGATTGGTCACCGCGGCAGGACTGGCCGGCCTCGGGCTCGCCTTCGGGTTGTCGTTCGGGCTCGGCACGCGCGAGATCACCCGCAACATGGTCGCCGGCTTCTACGCCCGAAAGATCCTCGAGATCGGCGAACCGGTGGAGATCAGCGGCGAACGCGGTGTGCTGCGCGCGATCACCCCCACGCAGACTCTCCTGGATCAGGAAGGCCGGGTCGTGGCCCTGTCCAACAAGGTGTTCCTCGACGAAGTCATCAAACAATAGGTAGCCTTATTACATCGAATCGATCCCTCGCCCCCAAGGAGGTGCTCAAATGGGGAGGGCCTGCCTTTCTCTGGGGCTGATCGCGATGCTCATCTGCGCGGTCACGCCGCTGTCGGCCAACGACGACGCGTCCCAGAGGCGGAAGTTCGACGTCTTTCCCACGGCGCATCCCGCCGCCGGTGACACGGCGCCTGATTTCACGCTCAAGACGGTGGACGGCGAGCCGTTCACTCTCAGCGAGGCGT
>CAYSHI010000170.1:0-9875 GCA_964430745.1 uncultured Acidobacteriota bacterium
GAGGCCGGTGATGGGCTGGATATAAACGACGTCGGGATCCTGGGTGTCGGCGGTGATGTGGTTGTAGGAATTGGGGATCTCCATCTTGCCGGGGTCTTGATGCGTCAACTGCCAGGTGTCGCCGCCGTCGTCGGAGCGATAGATGCCGCCTTCGTTCTCATCGGCTTCGATGAACGCATACACGCGGCGGGAACTCGCCGGCGAAATGGCGATGCAGATCTTCCCCACCAGGCCGCTTGGCAACCCCGGGTTGCGCGTGATGTCCGTCCATGTGTCGCCGCCATCCGTGGTCTTGAAAAGGCCGGTGGTGGGGCCGCCGCTCTCCTCGTCCCACGGGTAGGTCACATGGTGGTTCAGGGAGGCGAGGATCACCTTCGGGTTGATGGGATCGATCGTCAGGTCCACGCCGCCTGTGGTCTCGCCCTTGTACAGGATGTGTTCCCAGGTCTCGCCGCCATCCGTGGTGCGATAGATGCCGCGATCCGGGTTGGGACCGAACATGTCTCCCATTGCCGCCACATACACGGTGTCGGGATCGGTGGGATGAACACGCAGCCTGGCAATGTGGCGGGTCTCCCGAAGACCCACGTTGGTCCACGTCTCGCCGCCGTTGGTGGACTTGTAGACCCCGTCTCCGGGCGAGATGAACTGCCGTTGAATCCCCTCACCGGTCCCCGCGAAGATCACCTGGGGATCCGACAGCGACACGTCCAGGGCTCCGACCGCGGGGAATTCGAAGAAGCCGTCCGAGACGTTCCGCCAGTTCATGCCGGCATCGGTGGTCTTCCACACGCCGCCGTGGGCAGCGCCGAAATAGAAAACGAGCTGGTTGTCGGCATCTCCCGCCACCGCCGTGACGCGCCCTCCCCGGAACGGCCCGACGAAGCGCCACTCGAGGGCCGAGAGAAAGCCGGCATCGACGCTGGGCTCGTCGGACGGGACGGCTTGTCCCACACCCACGGCGCGGGAGTCGCCGAGGCATCCGAACAGGACAAGGAGGGCAGCTCCCGTAGTGGAGAACATCTTCGAGCCGACTCGGGTGACACTGCAAAGCGCATTCATCGCCAACTCCACGGAGAAGGTGCGGGGGCCCGGCCTCGCGGCCCATCTCGCGCAGGGTCTTTCAGTTCCCGCAGAAAGGGAACTTCTTACCTCCCGTTCAACGAGCGTGGCGACCGGTGCCGCTCAGATTCGAGGCACGTTAGCACGGGCAAAAAAGGAGCCTGCTTCACCGGCCGCCGCCGGTAAGGGCTTCGTAGTAACCTCAGCGTCGCTGGTGTTCATCCCGGAGGCCCCGTGGTCGAAGACACTCGAGAACGCGTTGTCCGACTTCTGTCCGAATCCCCGTTCGTCGAGGGTCACAATGATGCCCCGATTCAGCTGCTCGAACGGTCCGACAACGACCTCAACAGCTTCGATTTGAGCAGCTTCGACTTCGAGGACACCAGCGCACTCGAGCCGGCGATGCACACCGACCTCAAGCGCCTGCGCGCCGGCTGCGTCGGCGCCCAGTTCTGGGTTGCCTACGTCCCGTTCGAGGCGGCGGGGCCGGGTGCGGCGCGGGTGATGTTCGAACAGCTCGAGGTGGCGAGGCGACTCGTGGCGGCCTATCCGGACACCTTGCAGCCGGCGTTTTGTGCCGACGACATCGAGCGCATCCACGCTGACGGTAAGATCGCGTCGCTGTTTGCCGTCGAAGGCGGGCACGGCATCGAAAACTCGCTCGGGGCGCTACGTCTCGCGTACCAAGCCGGTGCCCGGTACATGACGCTGCTTCACGCCGTCCACACCGACTGGGCCGACTGCGCCCACCTGGATCCGGTGCACGGTGGCCTCACTGATTTCGGACGCGAGGTGGTCGCGCTGATGAACGATCTCGGAATGATGATCGATCTGTCGCACGCTTCCGTCGACACCATGCGGCAGACGATCGAGGCATCGCGGGCCCCTGTCGCCTGCACCCATTCCGGTGCCGCCGCACTCTTCGACTACCCCCGCAACGTGCCCGACGACGTACTGGAGATGATCCGGGATAGCGGCGGCATCGTCATGGCGACGTTCGTGCCCTGGTTCGTTTCGGCGCCGGTGATGGAGCACCGTGCCGGCCGCCTGGGCTGGCAGGCTCACCTCGCGGAGAGGCATCCGGACAATGCCGAGCGGCGAGAGAGCGAGCTCGCCGCCTGGGACGCCGACCATCCGGCGCCGCTCGCCACGCTCGCCGACGTTGCCGATCACATCGACCATCTGTGCTCCGTCATGGGCACCGAGCACGTCGGTATCGGGTCCGACTTCGACGGCATCGAGGAGGTCCCCGAGGGCCTCGAGGACGTTTCCAAGTTTCCCGACCTGTTCGTCGAGCTGTTGCGCCGCGGCTACAGCGACGACCAGCTGCGCGCCATCGCCGGCGGCAATTGTCTACGCGTGCTGCGCGCCGTGGAGTCGATGGCGGCGGAGAACGGCTGGCAGTAGTCTCTCCAGTGCTTTCCCTCGTTTCCCGCTAGGATACGAGCAGTCGGCAGACTGTGAACGCGATGACAACCAAGGAGCCGGATTCCGTGCCAATGCTTCTGCTAACGGAACAGGAGATTCGCGACAGCGTCGACATGGCAATCGCCATTGATGCTGTCGAGGGAGCGTTCGAGGCGCTGGGGCGCGGCGGGGTCACGCAGCCGCTACCGATCGGTCTCGATATCCCCGAGGTCGACGCAGAGATCCATGTGAAGGGAGCGCACATCCACGGTGCCGACCACTTCGCCTTCAAGCTCGTGTCCGGCTTTTACCGCAACCCGCAAATCGGCTTGCCCATGGCCAGTGGGGTGGTGCTCGCCTTCGACGCGAACAACGGCCAGGTCGCCGGCTTGCTGTTTGACAACGGCTACCTCAGTGACCTGCGAACCGGTGGCGCGGGGGGCGTTGTGGCGCGGTATCTGGCACCGCAGGAGATTCGCCGGGTCGCCGTAGTCGGCGCCGGCATCCAGGCGCGCATGCAGCTCCGCGCCCTGGCCCAGGTACGCGCCATCCCCGGCGTTTCCATCTGGAACAGGCACCCGGAGCGGGCGCAGGAATGCGCGGCCGAGATGGCCGACGAGCTCGGCATCGCCGTCGAAGCCGTGGACCGGATCGAGGACGCGGTGCAGGGGGCAAACGTGGTCATCACAGGGACCCTCGCCCGCGACCCGCTGGTGCGCGCCGAGTGGATCGCGCCGGGGACGCACATCACTGCGGTCGGCTCCGACGGTCCGGAAAAGCAGGAGCTCGATGTCGAGGTGCTGCATCGTGCCGATCTGGTGGTCGCGGACAGTCTGGCCCAGTGCATCAAGCTGGGCGAGATTCACCACGCCGTCGACGCCGGCCGGCTGAACGCCGACGACTGCGTCGAGCTCGGAGCCATCGTCGTGGGCGAGGCCGCAGGCCGTGAAGCCGACGAGCAGATCACGGTTGCGGATCTGACCGGCGTCGGCGCCCAAGACGCCGCCATCGCCGGCGCGACGCTGCAAGCCGCCACTGAGAAAGGCTTCGGGAGGCTAATCGACTACTGACGTAGAGCTGCGAGGAACGAAGCGCGTAGACGACGTTGGACGCTACGATAAGCTCCGCGCCTCTGATGGCCTTCTTGTACCGACCAATGTTGATGATGATGGTCCTGAAATTGTCAGTCTTCTTCGTGTTGAAGCGTCTGTTGCCGGTTCTCGTTGTCGCCCTCAGTGCAACCTCATGCGGCGTTTCTGACGAACCTGGCTTGTCGGCGGACGGGCCGACCGGCGCTGCTACGCGCCCCCTCAATTTCTTGCTGATCACCGTCGACGACGTGGATTGGTCGTCCGTCGGCGTATACGGCTCGCAGGTCGAGGCGATCACGCCGAGCATCGACCAGCTCGCGTCCGAAGGGCTGCGCTTCACCAACGCCCACGTCAACATCGCGGTGTGCCAGCCCGTTCGACAGACGCTGGTGACCGGCAGGTATCCGCACAACAACGGCGCGCCCGGATTCCAGCCCATCGCGGATGATGTGCCCATCCTGCAAGAGACCCTGCGGGCCGCCGGCTACCTCAACGGCAGCATCGGCAAGAGCCGGCACCTGCAGCCGATCGAGCGATTCGGCTGGGACCTGGGGCCGGATCCGGGCAACCCCGGCGAAGGCATCTGGATGCATCACCTGGGCAACGGCCGGGACATCGGGCTCTACGGGAAGTACATGAGCGAGTTTCTCAGCCTCGCCAAGGAAACCGACAGGCCCTTCTTCCTGATGCTCAACACCCACGACGCCCACAAGCCCTTCTTCGGCAACGGGGGCGAAGAATACGACTATCCGGTCAGCCGCGTGTACGCGCCGGAAGAGATCGAGGTGCCCGGTTTTCTGCCGGATCTGCCGGAAGTGCGCGAGGAGCGCGCCCAGTACTTCACCGGCGTGCGCCGTGCCGACGATATCGTCGGCGCCATGCTCGAGATCCTCGACGACGAGGGCTTTCGCGACAATACCCTCGTCATGTTTCTGAGCGACAACGGCAGCTCGTTTCCGTTCGCCAAGTCCAACGCTTATCTCAACAGCACCAAGACACCCTGGATCGTCCGCTGGCCCGGCGTGACGACACCCGGGAGCGTCGATGCTTCGCATTTCGTGTCGACCATCGACTACATGCCCACCGTCCTGCAAGCCGCCGGCCTTGAGCGGGTCCCCGGCATGGATGGCGAGTCGTTCCTGCCGTTGCTCGAGGGCCGATCGCAAGCCGGGCGCACGTGGGTGTTCACCGAATACAACGAGACCTTCTACGAGGTCCCGCTGCACATGAGAGCTGTCCAGAACGAGGACTTCGGTTACATCTACAACGCCTTCTACGGACGCGAAAAAGTCCGCATGGAGGCCTCGTCCGGGCCAACCTGGGACGCCATGGTCGAAGCCGGCAAGAAGGATCCCGCCATCCAGGCGCGCGTAGATCTGTTCACCGACCGTGTTCCCGAGGAGCTGTACAACTACAAGACCGACCCCGACGCGCTCGTGAACCTCGTAGCAGACCCGGCTTACGCCGACATCCTGGCCGAGCTGCGCCAGCAGCTGGCCAACGAGATGTACAGGACGGACGATTTCATGCTGGAGAGGTTTGAAGAGGAGCACGGGATCAAGGGCGTTGCAGGTCCATGGGCCGCCCGTTGAGGCACGATGCGAGCTTGTCGACCTGAGGGTTCGAGTGAGTTTCTTGGCAAGGTGATTTCGGCCATAGTGGGCAGTCCGTGCGACCTGTATCCGGATGATAAGGTCCTGTTTGGCCGCAGCCGACTCAAGAAAGGCGTCGAGATGGTAGCTCTCCTCATCACCGATGCCGAGGAGGAGCGCAATGGATATCCAGATGACGACAACGGCTTTCGAGATCGAGGGCCATCGGGTAACGGCGAACCACGGTGTCGTCCGTGGTGTCACCGTTCGATCTCGCTCGATTTTCGGAACCGTCGGGGCAGGTCTCCAGACCCTGGTCGGGGGCGACATCACTCTCTTCTCCGAGCTTTGCGAGAAGACCCGCGCGGAGGCTTTCGAAATGATGCTCGAACATGCCGAGGAGCGTGGAGCGAACGCCGTGATCGGCATTCGTTACGACGCCACGGAGGTCATGAGCGGCGTCAACGAGGTCCTCTGCTACGGCACCGCGGTAACGGCCGCGAGAGGTTCCGCCTGAAGGCGTATCGGCAGCATCGGCCCCTCCGCGGGCATCCGCGCATCAGCCGTATATATTCCCCTCACCAATGAGGGCCTGCGCAACGCAGATCACCAACGGGGCATGAGCTCGATGCTGCGAGATTTTCGTAACGGTGCCGTGTCGCTCTGGCGCAGCCCTGCCTGCTCCGCGGTGGCGATTCTGACCCTCGCGGTCGGTGTCGGGGCCAGCATCTCGATGTTCACCGTGATACAGGGGGTCCTGCTGGGAACTTCCCCGCCTTGCCTTCGTATAGAAATTCTATAGGGTAGGAATCCTATAGGAGACACGCGCATCTGAATTGCTCGGAGGCTCGATGGTACAGCGCAAGAAGGACGTGCTCCGAGGCACGTTGGATCTGTTGATCCTCAAGACGTTGGCTCTGGAGCGCATGCACGGGCTCGGTATCTCGCGGCGCATCGAGCAGATCACCCAGGGTGTGTTTCAGGTGCAGGCAGGGTCGCTGTTCCCCGCCCTCAAACGGCTCGAACAGGAGGGCTACGTGGAGGGCGAGTGGGGCGAGTCCGAGAACAACCGGCGCGCCAAGTACTACCGGCTGACCAAGGCCGGCCGGCGGCGGCTCGGTGAAGAGAAGGACAACTGGTCACAGGTCGTGGTGGCGATCACCCGGGTTCTGGAAGCCACCTGAAGCCCTCGGTGCTCCCCGAGGAGAGGACGTCGATGTCCGTATGGTCGCGGATCAGAAGCACCTTTCGATCGCTGTTTCGCAAGCGCCGGCTTGACGCCGATCTCGACGACGAGCTCCGCAGCTACCAGGAGCTGCTGGCGGCCGAGAAGATCCGTGCCGGGATGGACCCGGACGAGGCACGCCGCGCCGCGCGCCACGAGACCGGCGGCATCGAGCAAGTCAAGGAACGCGTGCGCGAGCGGCGACTCGGCGCTTCGATCGACACGCTCGCACAGGACGTCCGCGTCGGTGTTCGCAGCTTGCGCTCCAACGCCGGCCTCAGCGCGGTGGCCATCCTCATCCTGGCCGTCGGCATCGGCGCCAACACGACGTTGTTTTCGACCGTCAGCGCGGCAGTCCTCGCAGGGCTGCCGTACGAGGATTCGGCGCGGCTGGTGGCCGGGGTCACGGCGCGGGACGGCCGCGGCAGCGGCCCCGTGTCGCGGGTTGATTGGCTCGACTACCGCGAGCGCGCAGCATCGTTCGAGCACGTCGCGCTGATCGGTACCGGCGGCGGCCTCACCACGTTCACCGGCGACGATGGCGCCGTGTTGCTGCGGATGGGTTGGGTGAGCTGGAATCTGTGGCCGGCTCTCGGCGTCGAGCCCGAGCTGGGCCGAGGCTTTCTGCCGCAGGAAGAGGCCGAGGGCGGCGCGGCGAGCGTCGTCATCAGCCACGCGCTGTGGCAAAGCCGATACGGCGGCGCCGCGGATGCTCTGGGCGAATCCCTGTACATGGACGGAGCGCCGCTCACCATCGTCGGCGTGCTACCGGCGAGCTTCGACTTCCTGATCCCGGCCGACGTCTGGGGCCTCATCGACCGCGACGGCCCCTGGGATGCGACCCGCGATTCCCACAGCCATTGGGTTGTCGGTAAGCTGGCTCCCGGCGTAACGATCGACCGGGCGCAAAGCGAGCTCGACGGCATCTCGGCCGGCCTGCAGACGCTGTACCCGGACACCAACAAGAACAAGGCGTTGGCGATCGTTCCCCTGCAGGAATTCATGGTCGGCGAGGCACGCTTCAGCCTGCTCATGCTGATGGGTACGACCGCGCTCGTACTGCTGATCGCCTGCAGCAACGTCGCCGGCCTGCTGCTGGCGCGCGGCCATCAGCGCATGCCGGAGATGGCGATGCGCGCCGCGCTGGGTGCCTCGCGTGGCCGCCTGGTGCGGCAGCTCCTGACCGAAAGCGTCCTGCTGACAATGCTCGCCGGATCGCTCGGCGCGTGGCTCGCCTACCTGGCGCAGGATCTCGTCACCGGCGTCGTCCCGGTGGGAGACCTCGGCACGCGGGCGCCGGCGATCGACGCCGGCGTGTTGCTGTTTACCATAGCGGTGTCGGTAGTCACCGGCGTGGTGGTGGGTGTCGTCCCCGCCTTCATCGGCGCCTCGTCGCCGCCCTCGGGGAAGCTGGGGACGGGGACGCGGATGACCACGGGGACGCGCGGCATACGCCTGCGCGGCGCTCTCGTGGTGTTGCAGGTGGGCATCTCGGTGGTGTTGCTGATCGGCGCCGGCCTGTTGCTGCGCAGTCTCGTGCAAATGGCCAACGTCGAGTTGGGGTTCGACGCCGACAACCTGCTGACGGCCGGCCTCACCATCCAGGTTGCCGACTACCCCGAAAGCGAGCAGCGCGCCGCGTTCTACACGGAGTTCGTCGAGGAGGTCGAATCGCTCCCCGGGGTGATGTCGGCGAGCCTGATCAGCAAACCGCCGATCCTGAGCCGCTGGCAGGACTGGGCGATCTGGCCGGCGGAACAGGAGCGGCCGCAGCCCGGGGAGCAGTTCATGGCGATGGCGCGATGGGCCTCTCCGGGATACTTCGAGACGGCGCGGATCCCGCTGCTGGCGGGCCGCGATCTCACCGCCCGCGACCGCACCGGCGCATTCCCTGTGGTGGTGATCAGCGAAGCGGTGGCCCGAGCGCTGTTTCCCGACGACGATCCCGTCGGCCGCATGGTGGGAATCGGCTGGTACGACGATCCCTTGGAGGTCGTCGGGGTGGTCGGCGACGTGCACGTCAACAGCATCGCCCGCGGCATGGAGCCGGCCATGTACATGGCCTCGGCGCAAACCGGCGCGACGTGGCTGAACCTGATGATCCGAACCGACGGCGCCCCGGCTGCGCTCATCGGTCCGATTCGCGACAGGCTCGGCGCGCGCGACGCCAACGCGCTTCTCATCGAGCCGATCACCATGTCGGCGGTCGTCGGCGGATCGCTTGCCGGATTCCGCGTCATCATGTTGTCGCTCAGCGGGTTCGCGGGTGTTGCGCTGCTGCTGGCGGCGGTCGGCCTGTACGGACTGCTGGCCTACAACGTCACCCGACGTACCCACGAGATCGGCATTCGCCTGGCGATGGGTGCGGCACGCTCCGACCTCATCGGCATGGTGCTGCGCCGCGGGCTCACCCTGGTGGGCGTCGGGCTGCTGGCCGGTCTCGCCGGCGCGGCTCCCGCGACGCTGATGCTGCGCCGCCTGCTGTTCCAGACCGAGCCGCTGCAGCCGTCGATCTACGCCGCCGCGGCGACAGCCCTCGGCCTCACGGCGGTGCTCGCCTGCTTGATACCCGCCTGGCGCGCAACGCGCGTCGACGTGGTCGAGGTGCTGAAGCGCGAGTAATCCTGGTCTCCCAAGGGCCACTGCCCCGTTCCGATCGCAATCGGTGCCCAGTTTGGCGCGGTGCAGGCAACAGAGTTAGGCTCAGCTCTGCGACGACGAGACAGAGCCAACGAGCGTGAGGTGCTGCGAATGAGCCAAGCTGGCAACTCCGTCGACAAAGCGAGGTTTCGCGACTCGATTCCGGACTCCCATCAGCCGACGTTCACGCTGCTCCAGCAGCTCATCGAAGAGCTCGTGCCCGACGCCGAAGTGAGCATCAAGTGGGGCACGATTGCCTACGACCTCGACGGCAGCCTATTCGCCCTCTCGGCCAACAAGAAGCACGTGAATCTCTACATCCTGACCGTCGGACTGCTCGCCGAGTACACCGACGACCTGGCCGGCATCCCTCAGAGCAAGTGCGTGCTGCGTTTCAGTCCCGGCGCCGAGGTGCCCCTCGAGACATTGCGCAAGGTCATGACCGACGCCGTCGAGCGCAAGCGGGCTGGCTAGGATGCCACGCAGGCCGCGGCTCGCCCCATGACCGTCGACGATGGCTCCCTGGGAGGTGCCTGAGTGAAGATCGAGACGTTCGAGCTCGAGCGTGTGCTGGGACTCGGGCGGTTCAGTGAGCTGCTTCAGGAGATCGACAATGACTGAACGACTACTTCGCTACGCAGTCATCACCACGGTGCTGAGCTTGGCGCTGGCGGTTTCAGCACCACTGGTGGCGGCACAGGGAATCGATCCGTCCACGTATGAGGCGCTGCACTTTCGGCACATCGGCCCGGAGGGCAACCGCGTCATCGCCATCGCCGGCCACCCCGGCAACCGCGATCTCATCTACGCGGGCGCCGCGTCGGGCGGCATCTGGAAATCGACCGATGGCGGGCTGAA
>CAYSHI010000171.1:0-5491 GCA_964430745.1 uncultured Acidobacteriota bacterium
TCCGCCTTACCCTTCGACCAACGGGCAGGAATGGGTTGGCGATGGAGTCGCAGGTGATGATCGACAAGATCATGGCAGTTCGCGGGGAGCGGATTGACCGCACGGTTGGCCGGCTTACGTCCGCGGAACTAACCGAGGTGGACGAAGCGCTGCAGCTGTGGCTCGGCCTCGCGGCGTAACGGTCGAGTGGGGGCCGGATATCCGCCGGAGTATCTGATAGTTGGCGGAGAGGGAGGGAATCGAACCTTCAATATTTATCTCTTCTTTAACGAGTAACAGAGCCAGCATGTCCGATTCGTGTCTGTCGCCGTCCTAGATGCGTAGTGTTTGCGACAGGAACGGGACAAGCTGACCGAAACCGCCTTCGGTGACCTTTCCGACTGACGCCAAACGTGACGTCACCGGACCCCGGGCTCCGAAACCGTGGGTCCGCTCGAGCAGTTTGGCGATGCCTGCACACATGACGCGATCCGCCTTGGGATTCAGCGCGACGCACCACAGCATCAGCAGCACACCAGCCAACCACAGGAGCTGCCGCAGCATGCTCCCTTCGGCGTCATCGGCGCCGACCAGTGAGACCACCATCGTCGTCACGACCGACACGAGTCCTATGCTGCCCACGACCATCAAGGTGCTCACGATCCTTCTTCGCACCGGGTGATTCACGATGGCCTCCGATTCGGAAGTCGTGAACCCTGCGCCGGTGAAGGCCGAGCGCGCCTGGAAGCGAGCAACGTCCTCCGGCATGCCGGTCAAACGAAGCGCAACCGCACCGGTGCGTACCGCGACGATGGAGAACGTGAGCACGAACAGCAATGTCAGAGCGGCCATCATGGCAACAAGTCAGCGGCTCTCCTTTGAACGCTACATCCCGGTCTGGGATTCACCGATCGAGCCGTCACCGTTCGCATTGTGCCGCTCACTTGCCCTTCCGCGCCGGATAGTCGATCGGCATCTCCCAGAAGTTGAGCATTCGATGCTCCAGCGGCCGCCCCGAGCCGCCGGGTTCGTCGCCGGCGGTGATCACCCGAATGATGTCGGAGCTGGTGGACGGGTTGTCCAGGTAGTATGCGTGGCGCACGAAGCCGCTCGCTCCTTTGACGTCGATGAATGCGACGTTCTTGACAATCTTGAAGATGGCTTGCTCCTGTGGGCCGAGATCAGTCGCACGGATGCGGCCGAACCGCGTCCCACTCATCAGGGTCTGCGAGGTGGCGAGCGCCTGGTCCGAATCAGTGGTGTAGACGGTGATCTGTCCGAAGGCGGGCCCGATCTTCTCCGCCAACAGGCGCTGGCGAACGACGTCGAAATCGAGATCCGGAGCGGCCATGATCAGATTTTCGATCCGGTATAGCGCCCGGGGATCTCGTCCGCTGGCCCGTGCCTCGATGATGAGTTCCCGCAGCGCGGTGGTCGTGACGTCGGTGCCGCGACTGTGCGCGAGGATGTTGATCCGCTCCACCTCGGGAAACGAAGCCAGCAGCCGGATCAGACTCTTGAGGTGATAGATCGTGAACTCGCCGGATTCTCGATCGACGAAGTAGCCGAACAGTCCTCCGTGCGCGGCGGGCCAGGAGTAGAGGAGCGGCACCCCCCGGCGTCCCAGGAAGTGCCAGAGCTCGGCGATCGAGGCGGCCGACCAGTCAAACGAGTTATTGAATCCGTGCACGAAGATGTGGACCTCGTTGTAGCCGCTTTCGGCCATTCGTCGGCGGAGCTCCTCGCGGAACACGGCACCAACGGCTTCGAACTCGGCGCGAACCTCGGGATCCTCCTTGGCTTGCCCATCGACGACCAGGAACGCATGGGGTGTTGGTGGAAATCGGCCGAGCTCGGTTCGAGACCTCACGCGAATGGTTGGGGAGCTCGATCGGGCAGCCGTCTCGCTCATCTCGACGAGATCTTGCCAGGTGAGGTCGTTCCCAATCTCGACGACGGCCGTGCCGAACGCCACCGAGGCTGAACGTCCAGCACCGTACTGCAACGCGCCGTCTTCGCCTGTCTCGGGAACCCGGTCCGTGACGAACAAGAGCTCGACCTTGTTGCTCTTCAAGCCCGGCGCAATAGCGGACTCGGGATAGCCCTCGCCGTTGACGTAGATGTTTGGAGCGGGCATCAGACTCGGGGTGGACGCGCAGCCGACGAGGAGAATCGCAAGCATCGATCCCGCGACGTTCCTGAAGACCTTCATCACCCGCTCCCCCGCAAACTTTGGTGCTCAGCGACGACGACCGCGCGTTGGGCATGTCGAGACATGCGCTCCCGACTCAGCCCACCCCGGAGCCGACGGCCGTATGCGCTTTGCTCCATTCGCGCTACCGTGAACCTTCGGAGCGATTACCGTCCGACCCCCATCGCCTCCGCCCCGGCCGCCTGGGCCGTGCTCAGGAACTCGAGCAGCAGGCCGTCGCCGTCCTGCGCGTCGACCACCGCGGCGTAGGGCAACAGCGCGCCGACGAAACCTTCTGAATGCCAGGTGGCCCCGCCGGGCAACGGACTGTCGAGGAGCCCGCTCGGCACAGGGTAGGCGGTGATATAAAAGTAGGGCTCGGAGACTGACTCGTCCCCGGTAGAGAAGCCGAAGTTCATCTGCTCGTCCGCGGACTCCTCGTCCGCCGGGTCGACCCCGGGCACGAGCCTTCCGGAGAACCACAGCATGGCGAAGTCGAAGTGATGGGGCCAGAGCTGGACCGGGCCGGTCTCCTCGCGCAGGCTGCCTCGAAATTGGACGAATACCCCGTTGATGCGGGTCAACGCTTGCCAGAACCGCTGAGCATCTGAAGCGTTGTAGACGAGCGGCGCATCCTCTTCGAACAGCGACGGGTCGAGCTCCACGTTGCAGCCCAGCTCAGCCAGCATGCCGAGCGCCTCGTCGCGGAACCGGGCGACCGATTGACCTTCGACTGCCCGCTCGGCGGTCGCACCGGTGCTGCTGGCCGCAGTGAGCCGGTGGTTGGCGAGGTCCAGGCACAGCTCGTAGGCCACGCCGTCCTTCACCATCGGACGTGTGCGCAGACCGGTGACTCCAGCGTGCAGCGTGATATGAAACCAGTGCTTCCGCGGCGGCGCGAGCGCCTGGCGAATCTTTCCGAGGACACGGGAGTACGCATGGATGGCGTCTCGAGTGCCACGCCACTCTTTCAGGGTCAACGAGGGGTAGGGTGATGCGGACATGTTCAGCTTCGATTAGTTGAGTGTCGATGGTGCGAACGGGTGCCGAGGCTAGAGAGGCACCACACCGCCGTAGGAGACTCCGGTGAGATAGGCCATGTCCCGGTTCCACGTCGTCAGATCGCTCACCGAGAACTGATTGAGATGCGAGTGCCCGCACGCTCGCGCCATCACCTGCATCAGGTGCGTCGCCGACTCGAAGAAGCGTTGCAGGCGTCGGGCGGATTGCTCGACTACCAGCCGCGCGCGCAGGTCGGCCTTCTGGGTCGCGATGCCGACGGGGCAGTTGTCCGTATGGCAGGCGCGCATGCCTAGGCATCCGATGGCCTGGATGGCCGCGTTGGATACCGCGATGCCGTCAGCGCCCAGCGCCATCGCCTTGGCGAAGTCCGCGGGGCTCCTCAATCCACCGGTGACGATCAGAGTGAGCTGGCGCTGGCCCAGGCCGTCCAGGTGACGCCGCGCTCGCGCCAGGGCGGGGACGGTCGGCACCGAGATGTTGTCCCGGAAGAGCAGGGGGGCAGCGCCGGTGCCGCCGCCGCGCCCATCGAGGATGACGTAGTCGACCCCGATCTCGAGGGCCGCGTCGATGTCCTTCTCGATGTGCTGGGCTGAGAGCTTGACCCCGATCGGGATCCCGCCGGTCTCGTCGCGGACTTCCGCCGCGAACTCCCGGTACTTGTCGACATGCTCCCAGTCGGGAAATCGCGGCGGCGAGACCGCGGCCGTACCGGGCTCGAGGCCCCGAACCTCGGCGATCCGCCCCACGACCTTGTTTCCGGGCAGGTGGCCGCCTGTGCCGGTCTTTGCGCCCTGGCCGCACTTGAAGTGGAATGCCTGACACTTCTTTATCTTGTCCATCTGAAAGCCGAACCGGCCCGAGGCGAGCTCGTAGAAATACCGGCTGTTGCTCGCCTGCTCCTCCGGCAGCATGCCGCCCTCCCCAGAGCAGATCCCGGTGCCGGCGAGCTCGGCGCCCCTGGCGAGCGCCGTCTTGGCTTCCTCGGAGAGGGCTCCGAAGCTCATGTCCGAGACGAACAGCGGCGTCTCCAGCCTCAGGGGCTTCTGCGCGTTCGGCCCGATGATCAGATCCGTCTCCACGGGTGCATCGTCGAGCGCCGGTACCCGGTGCAGCTGCGCGGTGACGAACTGGATGTCCTCCCACCGCGGCAGCTGGTCCCGGGGGATGCCCATCGCGGCCACCCGGCCGTGGTGCCCGACGTTGTCGAGTCCGTGCTCGGCGAGCTCGTGGATGTAGCTCGTGTACGGCTCTTCCGGCGTCCCGTGGAGGTCGGCGTACAGCCCCTGGTAGGCGTCCCGATCGTAGGCCTGCGGATTGTCCATCTCCCAGGCGGTGATCTCGTCCTCGTCGACCCAGACACCGTCGTCCTCCACCCAGGAGCTGAACTTGTGCAGGCTCTCGGCGTTGTTGTAAGCGCTGACGCCGGTCTCGTAGCGGTAGTCCCAGTTGTGGACACCGCAGATGATGTCCTCGCCCCGGATGGTGGCGTCCGCCATCAGCGCGCCCCGGTGCGCACACCGTCCGTAGAGGACCGACACGTCCGAGCCGTCCTTCCACTTGATCACCACGAGGTCGACGTTCCCCACCAGCGCGTAGGTGGGCGTGACCGGCTCGAGTGATCCCCACTCCGCGATTTTGATCTTGTTCAAGATTCTTCCCCTTCAATCCACAATCTGGTCGGTGACGAAGCGACCTGGGTGATCTGCACGCCGCGCGTTCAGACGAGCTCGGCGTCCGCCAGGATCTCCACGAGCGCCGGGCCATCGTGCGCCAGCGCCCGCGCCATCGCGTCGTCGAGCTCCGACTTCACCGTGACCCTCACGCCGAGGGCGCCGCAGAGCTCCGCGTACCTGGAGAAATCTGGGTTGTGCAGCGACGTCTGCCACACGTCCCACTCCCCCGCGCGCTGCTCCTTGCTGATCTTGCCGAGCTCGTCGTTGCGTACCAGCACGTGGGTGATGTTCATGCCGTACTTCACCGCGGTGGTGAGTTCGGCGAGGTACTGGCAGAAGCCGCCGTCGCCGGACACCGACACAACGGGGCGGCCGTGAAACGCGGGATCGTCTTCCTGTGTCGCCGCCCACGCGCCCATCGCGGCGGGGAACGCGAAGCCGATGGATCCCAGGTAGCCCGACATCAACACCGCCTGGGCGTCACACTCGAAGTAGCGACCGAAGGAGTAGGTGTTGTTGCCGACGTCCACCGCGATGATGGCGTTGCCGGGTACCTGGCGGGTCATGGCTGCGAAGATAGAGGCGGAATTCACGCCCTTGCCGAGATCGTCCTCCATGCGGCGAG
>CAYSHI010000172.1:0-3102 GCA_964430745.1 uncultured Acidobacteriota bacterium
CTGA
Organism: uncultured Acidobacteriota bacterium; assembly: GCA_964430745.1. GTDB lineage: Bacteria > Acidobacteriota > UBA890 > UBA890 > UBA890 > CBDCGW01. The sequence goes on from CAYSHI010000172.1 coordinate 5, forward strand.
ACCGCGGCGGCCTGTGCCCGGTCGGCAACGCTGGTCTCGAGCTTCTGTACGGTCCCGACCGCCTGCAAAACCCGCTGCGGTGGCAAGCGTCCGGTGGCTTCGAGAACACGACGTGGGATGAGGCTCTCAACGAGATCGCTACACGGCTCGCCGCCTTGCAGCAAGCGGGCCAAGGGGCGCGCATCGCCGTCTTACACGACGAGCCCGGCTTTCTGTTCGATGATCTGGCGCAGAGATTCGCGCATTTGCTCGGCTCCCCCAACGTCGCGCGACCCATCGATTCGGGAACGCTCGGGTTCCAGTTGACGCAAGGAATCGACGGCCCACCGGCGTTTGATCTCGGCGAAACGGATCTCGTCGTGACGTTCGGACTCGACCTCTACGAGGACGGCCCGGCGCCGCTGCATGCCGTCACCGCGATGGTCGGCGATCGTCCCACCGAGGGGCGCGCCCGCACCATTCATGTCGGCACCCGTCTCTCGCCGAGCGCCTCCAAAGCCGAAGAATGGGTTCCGGTGCAACCCGGCACCCACGCCGCTTTCGCCCTCGGCGTCGCCCACGTGCTGGTTCGCGAACGTCGCTACGACGCCGACTTCGTGGCGGAGCATACTTTCGGTTTCGACGATTGGACCGACGAGAGCGGCCGTCAGCGGACAGGATTCCGCCGCCTGCTCATGGAGCGATACTACCCCGACCGGGCGGCGCAGTTCTGCGGCACCGAACCGGCGGCGATCGTCCGCGTCGCCCGTCGCCTTGCCGAAAGCCCGGCCACGGTGGCAATCGCCGGAGGCGAGGCGACAAGCGGATCGAACGCCACCTTCACGGTGATGGCGGTACACGCTCTGAACGCCCTGATGGGTGCTTTCGACCGCCCGGGCGGTGTGACCCTGGCGCCGCCGATACCCGTGTCGCCGCTGCCCACCGTGGACCCGCCGGGCAACGGTGCGGAAAGCCCGGCCCTGGCGCGGCGGACGGCGCAGGAACTGGCGGGCGGCGACCCGGTGGAAGCCATCGCCGCTGGTGTGCTCGACGACTCGGCGCCCGTCGATGTGCTGTTGGTGGTCGGCTACGACCCGATTCACGAGAGCCCCGCGGGTGAGCGCTTACGCGAAGCGATGCAGCGCATCCCCATGATCGTCGCCCTTACACCGTTCCTCGACGAGACCTCCGGGAACGCCCATTTCGCTCTGCCGACGCCGTTGTACCTCGAGCGCTGGCAAGGCACGACGACACCGCCCACCGTTCCGTTCAGCACCGTTGGTGTCGCCCAGCCCGTCGTCGAGCCCTTACACGACGCCCGCCACCCGGGCGACGTTCTGATCGAATTGCATCGTCTCGCGGCCGAGGACGCCACCGCGATGCCCTGGGATGACCATACGGACTACCTCCGGCAACGCCTCGAAGGACTGTCGCTGTCACGTCAGGGAGCCATCGTCACCGGCTCGTTCGAGGAGTCCTGGGTGCAATTCCTGGAGGAGAGAGGCTGGCGCTTTCCGGAAAGCCAACAACCCGACCGCTACTGGGACGAGCTGGTGCGGAGGGCCGGATGGTGGAATCCCGTGCGCACGCCCGAAGACTGGGAGAGCCTGTTCGCCACCGACTCCGGTCGTTACGAGTTCTGGTCGCGTGACCTGGAGCGCCGGCTCGGTGAGCTCGGCGCAGCCGGCGGCGCCGCCGAAGGTGAGGACCCCTTGGCGCTGGCCATTGACGCGCTCGCCCTCGATGCCGACGCGAACATGGTCTGCCTTCCCCATTTCGAACCGCCTCGGTTCGCCGGTGAAGACGATCTCATCCTCCACCCCTTCCGTCCGATGACGGCGCGCGGCTCCCTGGGCCGATACTCGCCCATGGTTCTGGAGATGTTCGGTCACTCGGTGTTGAGCGGCTGGCAAACGTGGGCCGAGATCTCGCCGGAAACAGCGGCGGAGCTCGACGTCGGCGACGGTGATCTGGTGGAGCTGCAGTCGGACCAGGGCGTCATCGAGGCGGTGATCCACACCTACCCGGGATCCGTGCCGGGCGTCGTCCACGTATCGATGGGACTCGGACACACCCTTCCCGGTGAGGGGGTTATCGGGTCCAATCCGGTGAAGGCCTTGTTGCCGGTCCTCGACCCGATCTCGGGCGCCTTTTCAGAAAATTCGACCCGTGTGCGGGTGAACCTGATCGAACGCCGCAGCCACGGGGTCCCCTCTCCCGCCCATCGCGGAGGTGAGCCGTGAGCCGCTGGGGGATGGTCATCGACTTGGACCGTTGTACCGCCTGCGGCGCGTGTATGGCAGCCTGCCACCAGGAAAACAACCTCACTGCTAGCGGCCCCGGCGAGACCATTGCCGGCAGGGGATTCCACTGGATCGAGATCCTGCCGGAGACGTTGGAGACGGAAACCGGGACCAAGATCAGCTTCTTGCCCAAGCCCTGCGTCCAATGCGACAACCCGCCGTGCGTGCGTGTCTGCCCGGTGCACGCCACTTACTTGAGCGACGAGGGAATCGTCGCGCAGATCTATGAGCGTTGCATCGGCTGCCGTTACTGCATGGCGGCTTGTCCCTACAACGCCAAGGTTTTCAACTGGTACGAACCGATGTGGCCGGGGGAAACGAGGACAAAGGCCAACCCCGACGTGTCTTTGCGGCCCAAGGGTGTGGTGGAAAAGTGCACGTTCTGCCACCACCGCATCTTGCGCGCACAGGACGCCGCTCGCGCCGAGGATGTCGAGCTCCGCGACGGCGATGTGACCACGGCCTGCGCCGAGAGCTGTCCGGCCAAGGCGATCGTCTTCGGAGATCTCGACGATCGCGGCAGCCGCGTCAGCGAGCTGGCACGTAGCTCGCGCGCGTTCCAGCTCTTCGAGGACCTGGGAACCGAACCCAAGCTCTACTACCTGTCTGAGAGAGAATGAGTACGAGCTCACAGGAAACGTCCGGGCAGCACTTCGAAGACGCCGAGTTGCTACGCCCCGTCTTGCAGCCCGGCAGCGGCTTCCGCGTCGTCACCACGCTGCTGATCATGGTCATCCTGGGAGCGTGGGTGATCTTCAGTCGCCAGATTCTCTACGGCCTCGGCGTCACCGGGCTCAACCAACCGGTCGTCTGGGG
>CAYSHI010000173.1:0-2923 GCA_964430745.1 uncultured Acidobacteriota bacterium
TGACGTTGTCCAGCCCGGAGCAGCGCTGTCGGGCGATCTCCACTCCACTCTCTGCGGCATCGACGCCGTGCACCTGCCCCGTATCTCCCACCGCAGCTGACATGTCGAGGGCCTGGTTACCCGGACCGGAGCCCACATCGAGAACACGATCGCCTGGCTTCAGGCCGAGCGCCCGCAGGATCCTGGCCCGTCGCATGGTGGCCCCGGCCGACGCGTTGAACTCCTCGACTACCCGCGATACTTCGTCATCGAATTCCAGGTTGGCCATCTTCGCTTCTCCGTGTCGGCTGATTCTGGCGAGACACTATACGCGGGAAAGTCGAGGTGGCGCACGCGGGTCAGCGGTTTCGCCGGCTTCGCTCTTGTAATCGATTGTCCCGGCTCCTAGCTTCGCGGACCCATGAGACGTCTGATCGAGTGCGTGCCCAACTTCTCCGAAGGGCGCGATCCGCGAGTTATCCGCCAGATCACGGACAGCATCGAGGCCGTGGAGGGCGTGCGGCTGCTGAACGTCGACCCGGGCAAGGCGACCAACCGCACGGTGGTGACGTTCGTCGGCGAGCCCGAGGCCGTGGTCGAGGCCGCGTTTCGCGCCATCCGCACGGCCGGCGAGCTGATCGACATGAGCCGGCACGAGGGCGAGCACCCCCGCATGGGCGCCACGGACGTCTGCCCGCTGGTGCCGATCGCCAACATCACCATGGAGGAGACGGCCGAGTACGCCCGCGCCCTCGGCGAACGGGTCGGCCGTGAGCTGGACATCCCGGTGTATCTCTACGAGGCCGCGCAGCCCGACCAGAGCCGGAGCAACCTCTCCGTCATCCGGGCCGGCGAGTACGAGGGTTTCTTCGACAAGATCCAGCAAGCCGAGTGGAAGCCGGACTTCGGACCGGCCACGTTCGATGCCAAGCGGGGTGCGACCGCGATCGGGGCGCGCGACTTCCTCATCGCCTACAACGTCAACCTGAACACTACCTCGACGCGGCGAGCGAACGCGGTCGCCTTCGACGTCCGCGAGGCCGGGCGCAAGAAGCTCGGCGACGACTGGGAGCCGGTGCGGGACGAGAACGGGGACTTCATCATCGTGCCGGGCGCATTGAAGGCCGTGAAGGGCATCGGCTGGTTCATCGAAGAGTACGGCATCGCGCAGGTCTCGATGAATCTAACCAACATCCGCGTCACGCCGCTGCACATCGCGTTCGACGAGGTGTGTCGGTCCGCCGAATCGCGTGGCCTGCGGGTGACCGGATCCGAGTTGGTCGGCCTGGTGCCGCTGCAGTGCCTGCTCGATGCGGGCCGCTACTTCCTCGAGAAGCAGAAGCGCTCGACGGGAGTTTCGGAACGGGAGCTGGTGAAAATCGCAGTCCGTTCGCTGGGCCTCGATGAGCTGGCGCCGTTCGAACCGGAGGAACGCGTGATCGAGTATCTACTGAAGGATGCCGCCGAAGCGGAGCTCGCGAGCATGTCGCTGGCGGCGTTCGCCGACGAGACCGCGAGCGAGAGTCCGGCACCGGGCGGTGGATCGATCGCCGCCTACGTGGGTGCGCTGGGGGCCGCTCTCGGTGCGATGGTTGCCAACCTTTCCTCCCACAAGCGTGGTTGGGACGACCGCTGGGAGGAGTTCTCGACCCAGGCCGAAGAGGGCCAGCGCCACAAAGCCGAGCTTCTGCGGCTGGTCGACGAGGACACGCGCGCGTTCGGCGAGGTGATGAACGCTTTCGGCATGCCGAAAGCGACCGAGGAGGAGAAGGCCGCGCGCACCGATGCCATTCAGGAAGCGACGAAGTACGCGACCGAAATACCCTTCCGCGTCATGGAGACCGCACTCGCATCAATGACCGTGATCCGCTCCATGGCGGAGACCGGCCTCGAGAGCTCGGTGTCGGATGCCGGCGTCGGCGCGCTCTGCGCCCGGACCGCAGTCATGGGCGCCTACCTGAACGTGAAGATCAACGCGAGCCAATTGAAAGACGAAGCGTTCGCGGCGGACATTGTCGCCCGTGGCGCGGAGATCGAGAAACAGGCGCAGGAGAACGAGGCCGCGATTCTGGCGATCGTCGAAAACCGGCTCTAGTCGGGGGGCTGCTGTTCGATGACGACGCGGGCGAGGCCCTGGGGATCGGGCCGCAGCTCGTCGCCTCCCGCCGGCATCCCGCCGACCGACAGCATGTAGGCAATGATATCGACGTACTCTTCGTCGCTCAGCGAGCCCGGATTGCTCTCCGGCATCGTGGCCCGCGTGTAGTCGAACAGGGTGGCGAGCGACCTTCCCTCCCAGACGCGGAGAAACTTCGCTCGCGCCAGAGGTGGCGTCGACAGCATGTCCGGGTCATCCGGGGCGCCGTTCAATCTTCGGCCGTGACATCTGCCACACGTACCGGTGTACGCCGCCTCGCCCCGTTTCGCCTGCGGCTCCGTGAACACACCATCCCACACCGACGCCGATCGGCCTTCCTCCGGCCCCTCCAGCGCCGCCGTCGCCGCTTCTCCGACCGCACCGCCGAAGTCGTTCGCCCACGCGTTGCGTACGTACTCCGTCAACGCGGATACCTGCTCCGCAGTCAAAGCTGGGAACGGGGGCATGTTGCCCGCACCCTGGCGGATGTTGTTGGCAACCAGCGCAGAATTCTCGAGCCGCTCGTTGCCGCTCAAGGCCGGAAAGGTCGGCGGAGTTCCTTCTCCGGATTCACCATGGCAAAACGCGCAGTGGTCGGCGTAGAGCGTCTGTCCCAGTCCGAACAGGTCCCTGTCGGCCACCTCCTGTGCCACCGCGACCGGGGCGGCGGCGAGTGCTACACAGAGAAGACCGACGACCCTCAGCATCTACTCGTCCGCGGCATGCGTGCCGGCGATGTAGCCGTGAACGTGACCCTTCCCCAGGCCATGCTTGTTGAAGCCTCCCACGGCCTCGCCTCCGGCGTAG
>CAYSHI010000174.1:0-2977 GCA_964430745.1 uncultured Acidobacteriota bacterium
TTCTCTGACCCGCTGAACGCCCGCTGCCCACCGACACCTCCGCCCGGCCGATCAAGCGGGGAGTAACTATTCAGGCACCGGCAGCGAGACGATGTCGCGGCCTCGGCATCCCCCGAAAGTCGGCTCCCGCCGTCTTCCGGCTCGGGGGAGAATTCTCCCTTCGAGTCGCCTCCAACGGTCCATGGTTGGCACGGGGAGTCGTCTTGGCCGGGCGGGGGCAGGACGTGGCAGTCGCAACCCGGCGAGTCGGATCTGAGGGAGGGGCGTGATCTCGATGCTGTCCTCTCGCGTGTGTTTGCGATCCGCAAGCGCGGCGAAGCCGCTCGAATACCCGCACTTCACGCGAAGGGCAGCATCGAGATCACGCCCCTCCCGTCGACCTCAGACGCGGCGAAGCCGCGTCTAGAGCTCGCACCTCACGCGAAGGGCAGTGTCGAGGCCACGCCCCTCCCGTCGACTTCTAAACCTCCCCGCCGTACCGGCCGCGACATCCGAGGGCGTAGTATTTACGTCCCTTCGGGTTGGACGGTTGTTTTCGGCTGGGAGATAACGTGGGACGCGAGAAGCGGACGGCTACGACGGAAGCGCTGGCGATGCTGGCGCGGCGGGACTTCAGCAGGGCCGGGCTGCGGGCCAAGCTGTCGGCGAAGGACTACTCGGCGGACGAAGTGGAGGGGGCGGTGGAGCAGTGCGTCGAGTGGGGGTATGTGGATGATCGGCGGTACGGACGGAGTCGGATGGAGGCGCGGTTGCAGCGGCGGCCGGCGGGGCGCACGGATAGCGTGCGTGACTTGCAGCGTCAGGGCTTGACCGGGACAATGAGTGCCATCGTCGCCGACGAAGTGTTCGAGGACGCGGGCGGCGAGCGGGCGGTGCTCGATGAGGCTTTCGAGCGCTGGGTCGGCCGGCACGGAGAGCCGGACGGCCTCAAGGCGGCAAAGCGTTGCTTCGACCACCTCATGCGACGCTCCTTCCCGCGCTATCTGGTTTTGCAAAAGTTGTCCCCGTGGCTCGACGACCTTTCTGGTTGAAGACGCCGGGGCAGGATCTCGATTTCGCATGCCGAATAACGACAGAGACAACAGCTCGCGCACCCCCGCGCTTTCCTCCCGCGAGGTCCGGCAACGGTTTCTCGACTACTTTGCCGAGCGCGGCCATTCTGTCGTTGCGTCGAGCAGCCTGATTCCCCGCGACGACCCGACGATCCTGTTTACCAACGCCGGGATGAACCAGTTCAAGGAGGTTTTTCTCGGTCACGAGAAGCGCAGCTACGTGCGCGCGGCGAGCTCGCAGAAGTGCATGCGGGTGTCCGGCAAGCACAACGACCTGGAGAACGTCGGGCCCTCCGCGTATCACCACACGTTCTTCGAGATGCTGGGGAACTTTTCGTTTGGTGACTATTTCAAGGAGGAGGCCATCGAGATGGGCTGGGAGCTGCTCACCGAGGGCTATCAGCTTCCGGCCGAGCGGCTGTGGGTGAGCGTCTACGAAGAGGACGACGAGGCCTTCGACCTGTGGAAGCGTATCGTCGGGTTGCCGGACCACCGCATCCTGCGCCTCGGCAAGAAGGACAACTACTGGTCGATGGGCGACACCGGCCCGTGCGGGCCGTGCTCGGAGATCCATTTCGACTACGGCGTCGGCGATTTCGCGTGGCCGGCCGTGGATGGGTACGCCGAGCCGGAAGAGGTCGATCTCGACGCCGATCGCTTTGTCGAGCTCTGGAACTTGGTGTTCATGCAGTTCAATGCCGACGGCTCCGGCGATACCGAGCCTCTGCCGGCGCCCAACATCGATACCGGAGCCGGCCTGGAGAGGCTCGCGGCGGTTGTTCAAGGTGTGCGCAGCAACTACGAGAGCGATCTTTTTCGCCCCCTCATCGATGCCGTTGCCGAGCGTTCCGGCCACGTCTACGGCGAGGACGAGGCCGCCGACGTCGCCTTGCGGGTGATTGCCGATCATTGCCGCGCCACGGCTTTCTTGCTTGCCGACGGCGTCAGCCCCGCGAATGAGGGGCGCGGCTATGTGCTGCGGCGGCTCATTCGCCGCGCCGTGCGCTTCGGCATGAAGCTCGGCTTCGACGAACCGTTCTTCAACGCGGCCGCGAGTTCCGTGGTGGAGAGAATGGGCGACGTGTACCCGGAGCTGCGCCAGGCCGAGGAGCTCATCTCGCGGGTCACCACAGCCGAGGAGGACCGTTTCTTTCGTGCCCTGGCGGCGGGAACACGGGTCTTCGAAGAGGTGGTCGACGCGGTTCAGGCTCAGGGGGGGGCGACGATCCCCGGAGACGAGGCCTTTCGCCTCTACGACACGTACGGGTTGCCGCTCGAGCTCACGCGCGAGTTCGCCGAGGACGTCGGCCTGCAGGTCGACGAGGGAGCCTTCCAGCAGGCGATGGACGGGCAGCGTAAGCGTGCCCGCGCCGCCTGGAAAGGCAGCGGTGAGGCCGCGGCTGCGCAGGAGCTGATCGCCCGGCTGGCGGAAAAAGGCATCGGGAGCACACGTTTCGTCGGCTACACGGACCTCGTGAGCGAGGGCGCGCGCGTGCTCGGCTTGCTGTATGACCAACATCCCGTCGATGTCCTGGAGATTGGCCAGGTCGGCGGCATGATCGTCGACGTGACCCCGTTTTACAGCGAATCGGGCGGCCAGGTCGGTGATACGGGAGATGTTGCCGGCGAGGGAATGCGCGCCGCGGTGACCGACACTCGGCGGCTGCCCGGGGGGCTTGTGCTGCACGCTGTAGAAGTTACCGAGGGGCAGCTTCGCATCGACGACGCCGTCGAGCTTCGTGTCGACGGGGCGCGCCGGGCCCATACCGTGCGCAATCACACGGCCACTCATTTATTGCACGCGGCGCTGCGTGAGCGCCTCGGCGAGCATGTTCGCCAGGCGGGATCCATGGTGGCGCCGGACCGGCTCCGTTTCGACTTCAGCCACTTCGAGCCGGTGAGCTCCGCGCAGCTCGCCGAGCTCG
>CAYSHI010000175.1:0-4297 GCA_964430745.1 uncultured Acidobacteriota bacterium
GGCGCGCCGCCGCAGGCCATCAGGCCGGCGACCAGAAAGCTCATCACGACGCAGGCAACCGCGATACCGGGCGAATAGAAGATCAATCCGTCCCCACGGTAGGCGATGTTGGCCGTTACCACGCCGGCGATCAACCCGGCGAGCGTGACACCGAAGCCGTACAGCACGGCGACACCCAACTTGCCGAAGAGAATCGCCCGGTCCGAGAGGCGGGTTGCCAGAAGCGATGCCAGCGTGTGGCGCTCACGCTCGCCGGCGAACGAGTCCGGGATGACCGTTGCCACGAGCAGCACGGTCATCAACGAGCTCAAAATCACCGCGAAGGCACTCTGCATCCAGTCAGGTCCCGTCAGCGGGCCGTAGATCCCCAGCATCCCGAAAGGGATGGCCAGATTGAGGGTCGCACGGATGCGGCTTCCCGGCTGGCGGAACAGGCTCTTGCGCTCCTTCCACATTACCGTCAGGACGTCAGCGAGCATTGTTCTCTCTCCATTACGTTCAGAAAGGCGTCTTCGAGGTTGTTCTGGCCGGCGTCGGTCTTGATCTCGTCGGGCGTACCGCATGCCACCAGCTTTCCTTCACGGATCAACGCGATGCGGCTGCACAGACGCTCGGCCTCGACCATGTTGTGGGTGGTCAGGAAGACCGTCGTGCCGGAGGTTTCGACCAGCGCGGCGAGGTCTTCGCGCAGCCGGTTGGCCGCGACGACGTCGAGCCCGGCGGTAGGCTCGTCGAGGAACACCAACTGAGGCTCGTGCAACAGCGCGCGGGCCACCGCCAGCCGCTGCTTCATGCCGCGGCTCCATTCGGCTACGCGCTCATCACGGCGTTCCCACACGCCCATCTGGGTGAGCAGCTCCTCGATGCGGGGTCGCAACGCCCCCTCGGGCAATCCCTGCACCCGGCCCTGGAACACGAGGTTCTCGGAGGCGGTCAACTGCTCGTAGAGGCCGTGATGTTCGAGCAGCGCCCCGGTGTGAGCGCGTAGCTCGTCGCCATCGTTGCGGCTGTCGAAGCCGAGCACTTCGGCGTGGCCGGATGTGGGTTCGAGCAGTCCGAGAAGCAGGTGGATGGTTGTCGTCTTCCCGGACCCGTTGGGGCCCAGGAAGCCGAAGATCTTGCCGCCCGGGACATCGATGGTGAGGTCGTCGACCGCTCTCACCGTGCCGAAGTCCTTCGTGAGGTTGTGGGTGCGTATCGCGATGTCGGACATGGCTGCTCTCCTCTATGACTTAGTGATATAGAACTATATATCACCAAGTCATAGAGGATGCAACCATCACATCGCACGGGCTCGTTGCTTCAAACAAAAAGGGCAGGCTGTCCGTTGCCGGACGGCCTGCCCAATTCGTTGCGTACGGTCGCTATCTAGTTACCAACGATCCCTTCGCGGAAACTTGAGCGACGTACTTCTGGATGGCGGCCCACTGGCCGTCGCCGTGCAGTCCGGCTTCTTCCAGCACCTTGTGCGCCATTCCGCTGCCGAGGTACTCGCCGCCCTTGTACGGATGAATGGTGTGCTCCCGGCCCTCGGGCGACGTGATCCAGCGATACATCGTCGGCATCGTCAGGCCGGTGATCCCCATTGCCTCCTCGGCCAGGGCCGCCGGGAAGATCTCCTCGCGCTTTTCGGGCGGGAGCAGATCGAACAGCTCGGCGCTGGCTACGTAGAAGATGTTGATGTTGAGGCCGGCCTCGTCGATGCGCGGCAACACGTCGTTGACGAACGTGTTGGTCACACCGCTGCCCTGCAGCACCAACGTGCCGTGGTAGGAGTTGTCGGACGGATCGGCGCGGCGGAACGCGTACACACCCTGGGCCGCCGCCGTCGCCGGCGGCAGGCCGGCTGCCGCGCGATCGACAATGGTCTCGTTCGGACGCGTCACGAAGGGGGCGATCACGGCGGGTCGACTCTGCAGGGCCGCCACCACGGCGGGGGAAAGCTCCTGCGGATCCCACGGCGTCAACGTGACCATGATTCCGGGCGGGAAGTTCTCCTGCAGAAGTTGGAGCGCCTGCGGATCGGCGTGCGTCGGGCCGTCCTCGCCCGTCTTGAGACCGGCGTGCGCGCAGACGATGAAGAAGGGGCTGTACGGATCGCCGTTCCGCATCTGCACGGCTTGCTGGCCGATGCCGTGAAGTCGTGCCGAGATGTGCTGCAGCGCCGCGATGAAGGCGCCGTACGACGCCCCGGCGCCGATATGCGTGCCGAAGGCGGAGATCCCCGCCATGAAGGCGCCGATGTTGTCCTCGCAAATACCGCCGGCGGCCATCAAGCGTGCGTCCGGGTTGGAGACCGCGTTGTACAGGCCCCCGGGGAACCCGGCACCGAGCTTGGAAATGCTGGTCGAGCCCATCAAGTCGGCGGAGGCCGCCACGAAGCCGCCACCCGTCAACCTGTTGAGATGGTCGAACGTTTCGCCCAAGGCTCCGCGCAGCGTCTGCGAGCTGCCGATCTCGTAGGTCAGCGCGTCCGGGATGGTGTCGGGTGCGATGCCGCCATCGTAGAGCTTGCCCAGATCGGGAACGTCGGCGCGCGGCTTGCGCCCGAGCGTCGCGAGCCGATCCTTCGCAGCCTTGACCTGATCGCCGACATAGCCGCTCAGCTCGCGATTGTCCTCGAGCAACTGACGTACGGTCAGAAGCGAATCGAAAAACACCGCCTCGACCTCATCGGGCCGATTGCCCTCGGGAGGTTGCGGGAACTTGACGTCGAAGCGCTCTTCGAGAGGCGCCAGTGTGGCGTAGTATTCGTCGCTGCAAAAGCCGTGGCCGGCGCCGTGTGACTTACAGCCCTCGATGCCGTAGAGCCAGCCCTTGATCGTCCGGTAGACGATGGCGGTGGGCTGGTCGTTGAAGCGCTCCTTGCCCAGTTCCTGCGCCGCCAGTACCTGGCGGAGGTCCTTGCCGTCGGGAACCGAGATGACGTTCCAGTCGTGCAGGTAGCAGAACTCCGCCGGGTCCCACTGCACGTAGTCGCCCGGTAGATCGTTCTCGCGGCAGACGCGGTCGGAGTCGATCGACGACTGGTTCCAGTCCAGATGCAGGCGCGTGTTCCAGAGCTGCGCCGTCGCCACCGTTGCCAGTGCCTCCGAGACGCGGCCCGCGGTCATGCCGCCCTCCCCCTCGAGAACGTGCACGATCGGCGAGTCGTCGCGGAAGGTGTCCTGGGCCCCGTAGCACAGGCCGAAGCTCGAAGGATCGCCGACACCGGAAGCTCCTGTGGAGAGCTTCACGAAGGGAACCAATGGTGAGGGGTGACCGTCGAGGGCCTTGGCTTCGTACTTGTTGAAGAGCGGCGTTTCCTGGGTCGGGTTGCGGCGGAATCCGAGCAGATCCTCGAGACGCAATTGCTGATTGACCGTGGGCAGCAGGTCGGGGTGAGCGATGCGGACGCACTCGTTGCGCAACGCCCACATTGCGTACAGGCCCATGGCCTTGTGTCCGGCCGCGTACGACAGAAGGTCGGCGGCCCGGTCGTCAGGGTCGGAGATGTCGTAGCTCATCGTCGAGAACAGCAGCGATTCGACGATACGGCCGGACGAGATACTTCCCCCCGGATGGCCGGACTTCGGCACGAAGTTGAACAGGATGCCGCACAGCGTCCTGTAGATGAGGTCGTAGTCCTCGAGATAGCGGACCTGCTCGTCCGAGACCTCGATGGCGTCGAGCTCTGTTTCCAGGTTGATGAAAACGCCACGGCGCGGGCCGAGGTCGAACTTGGAGAATTTGATATCCGGCATCGGGGTCACCTCTTTCCCTGAGCGGGAATTCCGGGAGATAGAGTTACTCGTAGACAATCGATAGATTATAGGACGGCAAAGCGGACCCGTACATCCGGAATAGGAAGATATCGGCGTCCCCTCTGCCTCTACGGGTCTTGCAACGAGCCGCCGCTTGTCCCTTGTCGCTTCATGCACTCGCGCTCGGGGGATCTCGGCCTCGCCGGGTGGGATGGCCGCGACGGAGACGGGTGACGGCCGCGGCTCAGTACTCGCTGGCGAAGAGGATCCGAATCCAGCGCGCCACCATACCGGTGGTGGCATCCGGGGCAAGATCCGCCCGCAGGACCTTGCCCTCGTCGTCGACCTGGAGCGCCCCGAGTCCTCGCGAGACCTCCACGTTCCAGGCATCGAGGCTGCGGCCATTGACGTCGACGGTGGCGCGCTCACCGAGCTCGAGCGCGTAGTCGTCGAAGTTTGCCGCCGGGCTCTCGGGGTCGAATCCCCCGTCGTCGCCCCCGAACCACTCGAGCGGGTTGCCGCTCAGGCTCACCGTGCCATTGCTGCCGAATCGG
>CAYSHI010000176.1:0-7079 GCA_964430745.1 uncultured Acidobacteriota bacterium
ACTGCCTGACTGATGGGACGGCCACGAGGAGACCAAATCCGGTCGACGGCGTGATTTGTCTGCCAGGCGGGTTCCGGGGCTCCCGGCTCGGCACTGCCCTGCCCACGTGTTCGCCGAGTCGCGTCCGGGCCCCGATTCCGAGGCGCTGGAGCCAAACCTGACGGACGTCTACTCCAGTGTGATGGCGGGGATTATGGTCCGCGGGTAACCGCGCAGGCCTGACGGCGGTGCCATCAGCCGGTCTGAGATCTCGGCTGCGGCTTGCTCCGTTGCATGATGTCGAACGGCTGGTCGGCCCGCCGCGGGGATTCCAACGGAATCGTTTCCCGACGCGGTGCTCGTTCGTCGCGTGCTTCCGTGACCACATCCCCGACCCATAGGTCGAGAATGTACCCGCCGGACAGGACCATGAGGCCGACGACCGCAGCCACCGATCCCGATGCTCGATTGTGGAACAGGAAAAAGTCCAGCACGCCGGCGACGAAGAGCGCGACGGCGGCGGGGGCAAAGAGGAGCCTCAAACCCCCGAGATAGAACAGGGTTCCTGCAACGGCGTAGAGGTATCGCATGCTGCGCCCTCCTGCTCCCCCTGCTTTGGTTATTTGTCTCGGTCCTGCTTCAGAACAGCCAGCCGAAATGTCGAGTCCCGAGCGCCGGAGTCTTTCACTAAAACGCAATCTTGGCAAGTCGTTCATAGACATGCACATTATTGTCGACAAAACGCCAACCGGAGCTATTTCCAATTCTGCGCCTCTGGATACCGAGCGAATCGGCCCGGCTGGGCGCCTATCCGCGAGCCGGTCGATCAGCGGGGACGGTCCGCTCGTAGGTCGCGATGCTCGTCTCGTCGGTGACGACAACGGTGCCCTTCGGATCGTTCCACGCGGTGGCGAGCATGCGATCGTCGACTTCCGGGCTGCCAGCCTTGGGGCGGGCGAGAAACTCGTGCCAGTCGGCGGCCACTGGAAAATGAAACTCGAGCCGGTAGACATCGCGGGCGAGGGGCAAGAAAAGCCCGTGCGCCGCCAGTTCGGTCAGCGTGCGCTCGGACGAGCGGATGTCCTCGTAGGTTTCCGCGTCATCGCGAATGATCCCGGCGTCGTGCCGCCGCCCCGAGCCGAAACGGGCTTCTACTTCCATCGTCTGGTGGATGGGTTGGATATTGACGAGCAATCCACCGGGCCGCAGCCACGCGTGGGCCTTCCTTAGAACGTCACCGACGCTCTCGCGCGGCATTCATCAGAGCGACCGCGAAAACACCACCGCGTCGAAGCTGGCAGCAGGCACATCGAGCCTGACAGCATCGGCAACCTCGAAGGTGATCCGATCCGTCAAGCTGGCGAGTGCCTGCGTGATCGCCTCGCCGTCCGGATCGAGGCCGAGAACACTGCGCGCCCTCAGCGCGATGCATCGAGTGGTGCGCCCTTCACCGCAACCCATGTCGAGCACATCTTTGCCACGAAAGTCCGCGAGGTAGTGCAGGATTCGTTCCTCACGCCTTTCGGGGTCGACGATTCGAGCCATTGTTCCTCCTGAAGCTGACAGGGTCCGGTTGCGGGCCCACGAGGCAAGGGTCGTGATTCTATGCTGATTCGGCCGGGTCGCTGCAATGGGCCCCGCAACCCCGTGCCCCTGTGAAACGCAATCGCCCCTGTCGAGCTAGTGTGCCGCGTCACACTAGCCTGACCGCGCGGTTGCTTCTAAACACATTCCTGCTTCTCCAGTACTTCTTCACGACGGTGGTGCACTCCCGGTAGTACCATGCATCCGCCATGGAGAAACGAGCGAGCGTGGGGGCGGCCGCCTGGATCGCCCTGACCCTGATCGTCACCGCGGGATGCGCGGCGCGCCCCGAGGCTGCTGACGACCTGCTTCTGGCCGGTTTCCTCGATCCCCCGGCCCGGGCCCGCCCCGATGCCTTCTGGCCCTGGCTGAACGGCCACGCCGACCCGGCGCGGATCACGGAGGAAATGGAGCGTTTCAAGGCCGCCGGCTTCTCGCGCCTGCAGGTCTGGGACGTGGAAGCGCGCCAGGATCCCGAAGGGATCGTTCCAGTCGGGCCGCCGTTCCTCAGCGATGCGTGGCTCGCGACGTTCGCCCACGCCAACCGCGAGGCGCTCCGGCTGGACCTGGAGCTCGGGCTCCTCGCGGCCAGCGGGTGGAACGCCGGCGGGACCTGGGTCGAGCCGGAGCAGGCCGGGATCGGGCTCTTTTCCTCGGTGAGCGTCGTCCGCGGCCCGGCGGACCTGGAGGCGGAGCTCGACTTTCCGGAGGTTCCCGAGCACGCCCCCCGAGGTGACGATGGCCGGCCGGCGTACTGGCGGACCATCGCCGTCCAGGCCGTTCCCGTCGCCGACGGCGAGCGCCTGGTCCCCGAGCACGTCGTCGATCTCTCGGACCGGCTCGACGAGGGCGGGCGGCTCCGCTGGGACGCGCCCGAGGGCGAGTGGGCCGTGCGCTGGTTCGTCTTCGCCAACACGGGCCAGCGGCTGATCGTACCCAGCCCGAGCTCCGACGGGCTGCAGATCGACTTCTTCGACGCAAACGACAGCCGGGACTATTTCACCTGGGTGCTCGATCGCCTCGAATCCGCGCTCGGGCCGCTCGAGGACTCTGCCCTCCGCTACCTCGAGGTCGACAGCCTCGAGCTCGAGGGCCGCCGCCTCGGCGCGTGGACGGAGAACATCCTGGACACGTTTCTGGCGCGCTACGGCTACGACGCCAGGCCCTGGCTGTCGCTCATCGACGGCGCGGCGACAACTGACGAGCTCGGCGAGCGCGTCCTGTTCGACTGGACGCGTCTGGTCAGCGACCTGATGATCGAGAACCACTACCGCCTCGGCGATGAGCTGCTGCGCCAGCGGGGCCTCTTGCTCGCGGCCGAGGCGGGAGGACCGGGGCCGCCGATCTGGAACAGCTGCCCCGTCGACGCGTTGGGGGCGCTCGGCGCGGTGGGGCTCATGCGTGGCGAGTTCTGGCCGAAGCAGCGCAGCATGTACAACGTCAAGCAGATCGCCTGCGCCGCGCACACCTACGGCCGGACGATCGTCGACGCCGAGTCGTTCACCTCGTGGCGGCACTGGCGCGACGGGCCGTACTACCTGAAGCTCCTTGCGGATCAGGCCTTCATCGACGGGCTCAACCACATCACCTTCCACACGGCTCCCCACGCCGGCGAGGAAACCGGCCTGCCGGGCTTTGCCTACCACGCGGGCACGCACATGGGGCCGAACCTCGTCTGGTGGCCGATGGTCGGACCGTTCATCGACTACCTCTCGCGAACCTCGTTCTTGCTGCAAGAGGGACTGCCCGTTGCCGATGTGGTCTTCTACCAGGGCGCCGGAGCGCCCGCGTTCCATCCGCTCGCGGTCGACCTCGACCCGGCGATTCGACCGGCCGGGTACGACTACGACGTCGTCGACGTGCGCGTGCTGACCGGATCGATGAGCGTGCGCGACGGACGGATTGTCCTGCCGCACGGCGTGAGCTACGCGCTGCTGGTCCTCCCCGACGAGGAGTCGATCGATCCGGCGGCGCTGCACAAAATCCGCGAGCTGGTGCGGGATGGCGCGACGGTCGTCGGGCCGAGGCCGACGCGCGCCAGCGGCCTGGCGGGGCACCCCGAGGTCGACGAAGAGGTCCGGGCGCTGGCCGATGAGCTCTGGGGAGCGGTCGACGGCGCGGGCGGCGGCGGCGTCAGCGGCGAGCTCGACGGCCAGCGCGGCGGCGAGAGCGGCGCCGCGCACCGCTTTGGCGCGGGCCGCGTGATCAGCGGCGGCGTCGTGCCCCAGGTGCTCGCGGAGGCCGGGATTTCGCCGGACTTCGCCTGGGAGGGAGGCGACGCCCGCACCCGGCTGAGCTTCGTGCACCGCTCGGCGGAGGGCGCGGAGATCTACCTCGTCGTCAACGACAACGAGCGGTGGGAACAGGTCGAAGGGCTATTCCGGGTGAGCGATCGGGTGCCGCAGCTCTGGGACCCGGCCACAGGCAACGTGCTTGCTCCCCGCGCGCACCGCGCCGAGGGAGACCGAACGCGCGTGGCGCTGCGGCTCCCTCCCGGCGGCTCGACCTTCGTCGTTTTCCGGAGTGAACCGAGGGCTCGCGACCGCCCGGCCCGCGATCTGGAGGCCCCCGAGCCGGTCTGGAGCCAGACCATTCCCCTCACCCGCTCCTCCTCGGCGGTGATCGACGTCGCTCACGGTGACACGCCGAACGGACCGGCGTGGGTGTCGACGGGTGAGCGGCCGCCTGCGGAGGAGTTCATCGTCTACGACCTCGGCGCAAACGTGGACCTCCGCGACGCCGACGTGTGGGCCTACCAGCATCAGACCCGTGGCCTCCTGACCCGCGGCATCCGCGAGATGGACGTCTCCACTTCGTCGGACGGCGTGGCCTTCGAGTCCCGCGGACGCGTCGAGCTGCTGAAGGCCCCGGAGATCGGCGAGCGCGGCTACGAACAGCGGATCCCGCTGCCGGCGGCGGGGGTCCGTTACGTCCGCCTCGACGTGGTCTCCAACTGGTCCGACGACTGGTCGGGATGGACGGATATCGTCGGCCTGAGCCGGATCGTGTTCATCGACGTCGACGGTGTCGAGGTGGGAGGCGTGCGGGTCCACGAGGTGTCCTCCGGCGTCGCACACGACCCGGCCACGGACGCGCTGCACCCGCCGCCGCGAGAGGGCATCGAGCTCGCCGGGCCGTGGCGCCTGCGGTTTCAGGAAGGTCGCGGCGCGCCGGGCGAGACGGTCTGGCCGACCCTGGTCTCGTGGACCGAATCCGAGGACCCCGGCATCAGGTACTTCTCAGGGATCGCCGCGTACACCCTCTCCTTCGCCCCGCCCGCCGAGTTGCTCGAGTCCGGAGTCGGCGTGGAGCTCGATCTCGGGCGGGTCGCCGGTACCGCGCGGGTCTTCCTGAACGGGGACGATCTGGGGGTCGTGTGGAAGCCGCCGTACGCCGTCGACCTGACGGGCCGGCTGCGGCCGGGGGAGAACGAGCTGCGCGTCGAGGTGGCCAACACATGGCACAACCGACTCGTCGGCGACGCCGCGCTCCCCCCCGCCGAACAGATCACGACGACGAACATCCGCCGGCCGTTCACGCCCGACACGCCGCTCCTCGAGTCGGGGCTCCTGGGGCCCGTGAGGCTCGTCCCGTTCGAGGAGGAGCCGTAAGGCTCTCGAGCCCCGCGGGACAAATCAGGCCGCCGTAGTGACCGACTCGTCGGTCAACAGAGCCATCGTCTCATCGAGCTTGCGCGCCAGCCGTTCACGCCCGACCAAGAGATACACGGCCACCGTCACGATGGCCAACGTCGCCAGCGACCAGAGCTCGAACTCGTCTGCGGGCAGGTTCAGGTCGGGGAAAACGGCACGCATCACGCTGCCCGTGGTGTTGCTCATCCAATGAAAGATGATCGCCCAGAAGACACTTGCGCGGGTGAATCCCCAGAGCACGGTCATGAGCACGCTGGAAAGAACCGTCCAGGCGGTGAAGAGAAGGGCCGCACTCGGCGTAGCGAAGACCGAGTCGTAGTACAGGGGAAGATGCCAGACAGACCAGATTCCGCCGATGAGCAGGCTCGCGGTCAGCGGCGAGTAGCGGGAAAGCAGCCGAGGCTGCAGATAGCCCCGCCATCCGGCCTCTTCACCCAGCGGTCCGGTCGTGATCGCGAGCAACGAGGGCACGATCACCGGAGCGAGACCGGCCGGGTCGATCCTACCGATGCCGCCGTGGGTGGCAGCGTAGATCAGGCCCGGCACCAAGGTCCACGAGAGCGGCATGAAGAGCGCGAACAACGCCCACCCGAGCGGTGCCCGGATCTGGACGCACCGGCGTAGCAGGCTCCGGAAGCCGATCACGCCCGCCGCGACGAAGGTCGCCACAAGCCCGCCGATCGTCATGAAGTCGCCCGTGTAGTAGAGAGCGGCGGCCCCGGCCCCTTCGAGCCCGAGGATCGCCTGCGTTGTCCAGCCGATCCACGGAACACCGAACCCGACAAGAAAGAAGACGAGCATCGAGCGCTGCGTCCACGGTGATCGCATGCGCGCCTCCGGGGTCAGATGGAGCAGGGGATTGCCGGTCGCGGGTCAGCTTGTGGTACGTGGTGCGGTGCGCAGAAGCCTACTTCTCCACGGGCGTTCCGACCAGCGGCGGATCGCTGCCAAGCTCGCCAGGCGCTCGAGGTCTAGGCGAAACATCGAGCGCGCCACCAGGAACCGGCAGGCCTCGGGGCCGATTGTGCCGTCGGCAGGCTCGGACTACTCTCCGGCCGACTGCAACACGCCACACCGAACCACCGTGGAGATGCCGCCATGCTGTCGCGCTCTTTCACCGTCACCCGACTCCCTGTCTTTCTGTGCGCTGTGTCTCTCGTCGCCGCTGCACTCGCGTTCGGACCCTCCTCGGTCTCGACGGCATCGGCGCGCCCCCAGCAAGCCTTCAGCGTCGAAGACGCCCTCTCCTACTCCTTCCCGACCCAGTTAACCGCGGCGACCGACGGCAGCGCCATCGCCTGGGTGCTCAACGAGCAGGGAGCGAGAAACATATGGGTGGCCGAGGCCCCGGACTTTGCCGGGCGGCGCCTGACGGCCTACGAGGACGACGACGGCCAGGCGATCGGCAACCTGCAGTTCGCATCAGGCGGCCGCCAGCTCGTGTACGTGCGTGGTGGTGCGCCGAACCGGGCCGGCGAGATCCCGAACCCGGTGAGCTACGCGACCGGCGTGTCGCGAGAGATCTGGGCGGTTGGTGTTGCGGGCGGAGCTCCGGTTCGGTTGGCGGAGGGTGCTTCGCCGCTGGTCTCGCCCGGAGGGGACGATCTGGTCTTTGCGGGCGGAGGCGGCTTGCAGCACCTGGCGCTGCCGGAACCCGGCGCGGATGCCGATGCGGCGCAGCTCGAAGCTCGCCTCGTCACGTCTCCACGCGGCGGCGCGGGCGGCGTCCGCTGGTCGCCCGCCGGCGACCGGCTTCTGTTCGTCAGCAACCGGGGCACCCACGCGTACATCGGCGTCGTCGATCTGGCCGGCGGGCCCATCACCTGGATCGATCCCAGTGTCGACAGCGACACTTCCCCGGTG
>CAYSHI010000177.1:0-6182 GCA_964430745.1 uncultured Acidobacteriota bacterium
ACTGGATCACCGCGGTACGAGCGCGCGCCAGGTACCGCAACGGATAGAATGGCGGACAGGCCGAAGCCGGCAGAAACGGACCTTCTCGAGACACGAGTGATGGAGTCGATGAAACGAAACCAAACTTATCGGCGCGGTGCCTGCAAGCGGCGAGCGTCCTGGGGCACGGTGATCGCAATCATGGCCACATTGGCAGCGTGCGACGAACCCTCAGCACCGCCGGATCCCCCGTCTTCACCGCCGCCGTCTCCGTCCCCGTCTCCGCAGACCGTGACGGTGGAGATGGCCTACTCGACCTACTGGGGATCGGGGGGCGGGAACCTCCGCTCGGCGGTCGTCGACAGAGGAGCCAACGTCTACCTCGCCGGCGGCGCCTCGCGGGCCGATTGGCCGACGACGCGGGGCCCGGCCTACCAGGGAGGGACCTCCGACGTCGCGGTGGCGAAATTCGACGCCGACGGCCGTATGCTGTGGTCGCGGCTGCTCGGTGGAACGGGTGAAGACTACGCCTACGTCGCCGCGGTGAACGATGCGGGCGAGCTGTACCTCGGCGGTCGGGCGGGGCCGGGCTTCCCCACCACCGGGGGGGCCTTCGAGCGCAATTTCAGCGGCGGGATCGGTCAAGGTATCCACGGCCCGACCGATGCGTTCGTGGCCAAGCTGACGCCGAACGGCCAATTGGTGTGGGCGACGTACATCGGCGGTTCCGGGGACGAAAACGCGCGTGCAATACACCTCCTTCGCGACGGACGCGTCATCGTCGGCGGTGGGAATGCGACCTCGCCGGATCTTCCGACAGACCGTGGTCGCCTGCCCGGCCCGGTCCTCAAGCCGTCGCTGGGAGGTATTCGAGACTCCTGGGTAGCGCAGGTCGCCGCCGACGGCGCCAGCATCGATTTCCTCACATACTTCGGACCCAGCGACGATATCAATCCCAGGGGAGACGAGACGATCCGCGGGTTGGGCATTGACCCCGCGGGGAACATCTGGATCGGCGGAACCACCCAGGGCTCCATGCAAACCACGCCCGACGCGTTCCAGCGAACCCGGGGAAGCCCACCGGGATCGTCGGAAGCGTATGTCGCCAAACTGTCCCATGATGGACGGCGACTCGTCTATTTCTCGTGGCTCGGGGGCAACGGTGCGGACGAGATCGAGACGGAGAGCGTCTCGGACCCTGCCGGCAACTTCTATGTCGCGGGCTCGACGGGTTCCACGGACTTCCCGGTGTCTCCCACGGCGTTTCAAACAGCGCTGAGGGGCAGCCGCGGCGACGGAGCCTTTGTAGACGGCTACGTTGCGAAAATCACTGCCGACGGGCGCCTTGCCTTCGCTACCTTCTACGGCGGCTCGACGGAGGGCCCGGAAGCGATGTTCGGGCCGGTGGTCGACGCCGCCGGAAACGTCTGGGCGACCGGTAGGTTCCGGTCATGGGACACACCGACGACCGCCGGGGCCCTGCAGCCGGAGAAGGCCGGCCCGAACAACTCTCAAGACGCGGTCCTGGTGGGCTTCGACCCGAACGGCGAAACCCTCCGGTACGCGTCTTTCCTGGGCGGCAGCGGTACCGATCACGGTCGACACCTGGCGATTCATCCGGACGGCACGATTGTCTTCGTCGTCGGCGAGACCGGATCCACGGACTTCCCGCTCGCCGCCGCGGCGAGCGACGTGCCTTCCGGATGGTTTCTGTCGGCTTTCCGGGTTCTTCCGACCTCGACCTCGAGGCCCCGGGACCCACGCGGCCAACGAAACTGAAACGCTGCGCTTCCGCGGCGAGCACCGCGCACCGACTGTGTACGCTTCCGGCCACCCGAGACTCCCTTTCCATCGGACCTCGAGGTGTCTGAAAGAGACAGAGGACCACGCGGATTGCGCGGTTCTCCCTCACCTCGCTCATCCGTCGATCAGGACGGTGGCATCGGCCACATGCTGATGACGCCGCCGGCGATTCCGTGACCAGCAGCGACCGCTGAGCCGCCGCGCAACGCGGGAAGCATTTCGGCTCGAGTACCTGAACCGCAGAGCTCCACAGAAGCCGGGGAATAAGGTTGCTTTGCGTAGTAATGATCATTAATAGTAACCAAAGACTATTGAATGGCACCAAGATACAGACATAGAGACATTCTGTAGTCTGTCGCGGCTTGGAAATTCGGCTTCTGAAGACGCTCGGGCACATTGGCCCGCCCCGGAGGGCAAGGATGTGGCACCCGCTTCGATCGCGCCATCGAGGACGAATCTTCCTCATGGCCATCGCCGTCGCCTCGGGTCCGTCTCTCGCCCAGGAGAGCCCATCCCAGGAGCTCAGCGTCGGCCTTGTACCGGAGATAAACGTCTTCGACCAGGTCGAACGATTCGAACCACTCGCCGCGTACCTTTCCGAGGAGACCGGGCGCGACGTTCGACTGACCATGCTCAGCAGCTACGGCAACATCATTCAACGGATTGCCGATAACGATGTCGATGCTGCCTTCTTGGGCTCACTCACCGCTGCCGTAGCGATCACGCAGCTGCGCATGGAGCCCCTGGTTCGGCCGGTCAACGCAGACGGAACTGCGGGCTACAAGGGCTTGCTGATCGCCCGGCGGGACAGTGGCATCGGAGAGTTGGAGGACACCGCCGGCAAGACGCTGGCGCTGGTCGACCCTGCCACGACGGCGGGGTATCTCTACCCGCTCGCGTACTTCCGGCGGCAGGGGATCGACGAGCTGGAGACGCATTTTTCCCGCGTCGAGTTTCTCGGCAGCCACGACGCAGTGATCCAGGCAGTTCGCCGAGGAGACAGCGACATCGGAGCGGCGAAGAACACGGTCTTCGAGCAGCAAGGCCGCCTCGATCCGCAACTGGCCGAAGAGCTGCGGATCTTCGCCTCTTCCCTTCTCGTACCGTCGAACGGGCTCATGGTTCGCGAGTCGATGAACGAAACGCTCAAGACGAGAATCGAGACGGCGCTGCTGACCATGGACCAGGATCCGGCCGCCGCAACGGTTCTGGCAAGGCTCGGGTTCCAGAGGTTTGTGCCTGTCGAAGTTCAGGATTACGCCAACGTCTTCGAGATCGCTCGGCAAGCGGGGATCGACCTGTCCTCCTTCGACTTCAGCACACGATGAGACGCCGCATCCTGTTTTCGTTCGTGCTGCTCCTCCTACTTTTCTTCGTTGCCGTCGGTGTCTTTACCCGCAGCCTGGTAACAAGCACCGAGGAGCTGCAGGCGCTGGTCGATCTACATCAGGCGCAAGAGCTCCGCCAGAATGTCTCCCTGCGCGTGCAGAGAGCCCAGGCCCACCTTCAGCTCTCCGGTACGGCTTTCGCCAGCGACCTGGACGAGATCATCGGCAACGTCCGAGCGTTGGACCAAGCCGCTGCCCGCTGTTATGGCTGTCACCACGCGCAGGAGACGGAGGATTCGTTCGGTCTCATGAGCCGCCGGGTCGACGAATACAAGCGTCTGTTCAGTCAATTCATCACGATGTCCGCCAACGAACGGCGCCGCGGCGAGATCCAGTTGAGTGCATCCGCGACCGGCCAGCAGCTCGTCGATCTGGCGAATCGGATGAGCTTCGCCGCGGCGCCGAAGCTGCAGCAGAGGACGGCCGAATTAGCGCAGACCTTCGATCGCTCCTGGAGGATTCTCGCCGCAACGTTGGCCTCCGTCCTGCTTCTGTCCGGCATCGTCGCATGGCGCCTCGCGAAAGGCATAACGGGACCCGTCGCGGCGCTGGTGGCCGGAGCCGGTGAGATCTCGCGAGGGAGGGTCGGTTACCAGATTCCGACGCGCGAGCGGGGCGAGTTCGGTCGGTTGGTGGCCTCCTTCAATAGTATGAGCACTTCTCTTCAGGCGAAGGAGAGAACCATCCAGGGCAGCATCGCGAGGTTGCGGAAGCTCAATCGCGCGGTCCTTTCGTTTCAGGCCGGGTCGCACATCCCGGTAGCCCCCTCACGCTCGTTCAGGGCGATCAAGGAGGTCATCGACGCAGAGCAGTATGGAGCGGTTCTGCCGGCGGACGACGGCGATCGATTCCTCTTGTGGCTCAACGACGGGGAGTCGACGGAGTCGAGTCCTTTGGAGGTCTCGGCCACGGCCTTTCGCGAAACCGTCGAATCATTCGGAGATGCCCCCCTGGTACGCAACGACGCGACCGACGTCGACTGGCCCTTCGGCGACCGGGAAGACGGGCCCCCGATCCGTAGCCTCCTGCTGGCCTGGATTGCGGCGGATGGCGAGGTCGGTGGAGCGCTGGTGGCGGTGAACAAATCCGAGGGAGAGTTCGTTGGCGAGGATGCCGACTCGCTTGGCATTCTGGCGACCAGCCACGCCGAGGCGATCGAGAACTCCCGCCTCTACGCGAACCTGCGACACCAGATGCAGGAGCTCGAAGTTGTACAACGGCAGGTGATCGAGGCCGAAAAACACACCGCGCTCGGCACGCTTGCCGGTGGGATCGCCCACGACTTCAACAACATCCTCTGTGCCATGGTCGGGCATGCCCAGCTACTACGCGGCCGCGTCGGTGGAGACGAGAAGGACACGAGTAGCCTCTCGATCATCGAGGAGTCGGCCTATCGCGCGGCCAACCTGACGAGGCAGCTGCTCACGTTCTCGCGACGAACCGAGTGGGAGACCGCGCGCGTCGACGTGAACATGTGCGCCGTGAACGTGGTGAGACTGCTCAAACACAGCATCGACAAGAGGATTTCGCTCGACCTGGACCTGAGGGAGTCGAGCCCGGCGGTCGAAGGCGACCCGACCCAGCTCGAGCAGGTCATCATGAACCTCTGTGTGAATGCTCGTGATGCCATGCCGGGTGGCGGCAGCCTGGGAGTGCGGACGGACGAGATCTTCCTCGACGACGCCTTCTGCGCAAAGCGACCGGAGCTGGAGTCGGGACCTCACCTGCATCTTGCGGTCAGCGATACGGGGAGCGGTATGAGCAAGCAAACGCTCTCTCGCGTCTTCGAGCCCTTCTTCACCACCAAGGAGACCGGGCGAGGTACGGGGCTCGGCCTCTCGGTCGTCTACGGGATTGTCGCGCACCTCGACGGAGTTATTGAGGTCACGAGCGAGCTCGGGAAGGGGACACGTTTCGATATCTACCTTCCCGCGGCGGCGGAAGGCGAGCCGGACTCCCCCGTTATCGACGACGTCCCACTGTCTGCTCACGCGAGCGACGAAGTCGTTCCTGGCAATGTCCTCGTTGTCGACGACGAGGAGATGATCCTCAGCTTCGTGTCGCGGGCGCTGCAGAGCGTCGGCTACAAGACATGGACCGCATGTGACGGCGATCAGGGGCTGGAGGTGTTCGCCCGCCGGCGCAGCGAGATCGACCTGGTCTTTCTCGACATGAATATGCCGGCCAGGAGCGGGGAAGAGGTTCTTCGCGAGATCCGGAAGATCAAGCCGGACGTCAAGGTCCTGTTGACTTCGGGCTTCGGGCTCGACGGCGGGTTTCGGGAGCTTCTCTCGGGCGGAGCCGCCGGGTTTCTGCCGAAGCCGTTCAAAACCGAGGCGCTTCTTGCCAAGGTAACCGAGGTGCTCTCCGCCTGAGCCCGGCTGTGGGTTCGGCCTCGACCGGCTGCGGCTATCTCTCGCGCACCTTCAGCACGAACACGTCCGACACCACTGCCGAACCGTCTCGTGGGTGACAACGATCCCGCGTTCGGCCGGAAGATCGTCGACATCACGGAAGCTCCGGCAGAACCGATGATAGAGCCAGACTGCGTGGCTGATGATTTCGCGCAGCTCAAACGGCGGCGCCGCTGACACCCGCGACAACGTCTGCCCATCCCTGGGGGTCCCTGCCCACTCGAGACCTCCGGTTTTCCGGGCGTGTGTGCGACGAACGCCTGCCTCGCGCGTCCTACTCGTAGACCCCGGGCACGGGGCTTCCTTCGGAGCCGGAGACTTTCGGCATTCGGAGGCCATTACGACCCTGTTACGTTGAAACATGATGATGTCCCGTCTGGTCCGCACATTCTCAGTCCTTGTGGCGCTCGGCGCGCTTCCGGCTTGGTCTGCGCTCCATGCGACCCATGCGCCCCATGAAACCCGTTCGTCGTGGGCGCCCGCCCCCGCGGCGGAGACGCAAGCGGCGGAAGCAGGAACCCCCCAACCGGGGCCGGCGCAGACCCTTTGCATTCTCGACTTCAACCGGCTTGGCGACGACCCGAGCGCCGACTGGCTC